>JAFQSQ010000042.1 GCA_017409465.1 Akkermansia sp.
AGCGTGAATGCGCCATCCAGAGGCTGCAGAGCCGCCCGCAGCACCCCGGAAAGGTTGACCATTCCGGGGGTGCGGGATTCTTCTCTGTCCAGGTAGTGGGCTATGGTTTGCAGCAACAGATACCCATCCGCATGACTGGCCGGGTGATGACCAGATTCCAGAAACCGCTCATACATCTCTGTATTGGTCGTCAGATTGAAGTTTCCGGCCAGCAGGAGCATGCGACCCAGCTGTGTCGATTCATGCACAAAGGGATAACAGCAACTCACATCGTAACGCCCGAAGGTCGCATAGCGCAGGTGTCCCAGAAGCAGCTCGCTGTGAAATTCCGCCCCATCGCCGACCTGTTGCAGCACATCTGCCAGAGGATTATCCGCTGCCGAGCGTACCCGCTGATACGCCGGACGCCCCGGTTCGGGGTGGAGATGCAGGGCTGCTATACCCGCACCGTCCTGGCCGCGATTGTGTTGCTTTTCGAGCAGAAGAATGAGGCGGCTGAGCCCGTAATTCTCTATACCATATTTACTTTTGTAGTAGGAGAGGTCTTTTCTCAGGCGCACCATGGCTACGGCGCATTCGTGTTTTAAAGCGTCAGACATAAGTTGATAGAGTGCTAATCAGTAGATGAAGAGCATTTCATGATATTTCGGCAGCGGCCAGTTTTCATCTGCCACGTTTGCTTCCAGCCCATCTGCAACACGACGCAGATTCTGCATGGCTGCCAGTATTTCTTCGTGCAAGCCACCCAGGGCCAGACGCAGTTTATCGCAGTGCAGTTGCATACTATCCAGACCTTCACCCAGTACGACCGCCTGTGCACGCAACGCCTCGATTCCGGAGCTGACTCCGGCCTCGCGCGCCAGTTTCAGGCTATGCAGAATCGTGAGGTACTGCTGTTGAATGCCGGGGATAATCTGACTGGTTGCCATTTCCAGCGCGGTTTTGCCTTCGATGCGTATCTTGCGGTGGTAATCTTCCAGCCCTACCTCGTAGCGGGATTCCAGTTCGCGGCGGTTGAAGACCCGGTATTTCTCAAACAGCTGAACATTTTTCGGTGTTGTCAGGCATTTGAGCGATTCCATCGTGGTGCGGGTATGCGGCAAGCCACGGCGTTCGGCTTCTTCCAGCCAGTTTTGTGTATAGCCATCACCATTGAAAATAACGCGCTTATGTTTCTTCAGTATGGATTGCAGGTGCATCTGCAGGCTCTCAAGGAAATCTGTTTCCTTTACCCCGGAAAGGAAATCAGACATGCGGTCAAAGGCCTCTGCCACAATCACGTTGAGAATGATATTTGCCCCTGAACAGGATTGACTTGAACCCGGTGCCCGGAACTCGAATTTATTGCCGGTGAAGGCGAAGGGGCTGGTTCGATTTCGGTCGGTGGCATCTCGGGGCAGGGGCGGCAGCGTATCCACGCCAACCTTCATGGGCGCAATATCGGCGGCATTCTGCACGCTCCCCTGTTCCAGTTGCTCCAGAATGGCTTCCAACTGGTCACCCAGATACATGGAAATAATGGCCGGGGGTGCTTCGTTGGCACCGAGTCGGTGGTCATTGCCGGCACCGCTTACGGCACACCTGAGCAAATCGGCGTGAAGGTCAACGGCCTCGATGATGGCGCACAGCACCGTCAGGAAGATAGCATCGTCCTGCGGGTTGCTGCCGGGGTTGAGCAGGTTCCGGCCTTCATAATTGATACTCCAGTTATTGTGTTTTCCGGAACCATTAACTCCGTCAAAGGGCTTTTCATGCAACAGGCAGACAAAACCGTGTTTCTCTGCGGTCTGCCGCAGCACTTCCATCACCAGCATATTGTGGTCGCAGGCCAGGTTTACCTCCTCAAAGACGGGAGCCAGCTCAAATTGAGCCGGGGCTACTTCGTTGTGGCGTGTCTTGGCCGGAATACCCAGCTTCCAGAGGGTTTGTTCCACGTCACTCATAAAGTTGAGTATGCGCGGACGAATCGCGCCGAAATAGTGGTCCTCCAGCTGCTGGTGCTTGGCGGGCGGTGCGCCGAACAGAGTCCTGCCGGTTTGAATGAGATCCGGCCTCAGCAGGAAAAAGTGCTTGTCTATCAGGAAATACTCCTGTTCCACACCAAGCGTGACGGTCACTTTGCCATTGCCGGAGCTGCCGAAGCACTGCATCAGACGCCGGGTGGCGGCAGAAAGTGCCTGAATGGAACGCAGCAGCGGCGTTTTTTTATCCAGCGCCTCTCCCGTATAGCTGCAAAATGCTGTGGGGATGCAGAGGGTTGCCCCATTGTCATGCCGCTTGATAAATGCCGGACTGGTGGGATCCCATGCTGTGTAACCCCGCGCCTCAAATGTGGAGCGAAGCCCGCCGGATGGAAAACTGGAGGCATCCGGCTCGCCTATGATGAGATTCTTGCCGGAAAACGCGAACAATGCTTTGCTGCCGTTTGGTTCCAGAAACGAATCATGTTTTTCAGCGGTGCCGCCGGTCAGCGGCTGAAACCAGTGGGTATAACTGGTGGCTCCTCTTGCTACAGCCCATTCTTTCATGGCATGGGCCACATCACCGGCAATCGCAGGGTCTAGCGGCTTACCCTTCTCAATTGTTTGCAATAATTTGCAACATGTTTCCTTTGGCAGATAGTCGCGCATGACCTCGGCGTTGAACACGTCACAGCCGTAATCGGCAGTGCCGATGTGCTCTGCATCCGGGGAGACGGGGCTTTTCGATGTGGATATGCCTCTTACTGCGTTTTGTCGATTGAGATTTCTCATGGTTTCTTTCTTTGTTTTGGTGAGCCAAGGCTCTGCTTTTTATGCTTGCAAAAATCGTGCCAACTTTTTAATGGCCTCCCCAATGCCGATTTGGCGGCCTTTTTTCAGCAGGATAGGGTAAAAAATGTAAAAAAATGACGGGTGGATTTACAAAATTGTAACACTCGGTGCATTCACCTGGCACGGAAAAGAAGAAAATAGCCCGGTTTGTCAAGTTGGCATGATTTTTGCAAGGGAATAAGAATAGAGATTATTTTTACCATGGGTATGAAGACGCAGTTATATGTACCGGAAGAGAAGGGGCTTTATCTGCCCCGATTTGAGCATGATGCCTGCGGGGTCGGCCTGGTTGCCAACATGAGGGGCGAGGCGAGTCACCGCATTATTGAACAGGGAATCACGGTGTTGAAACGCCTGATGCACAGAGGGGCTTCTGGTGCTGACCCTGATACCGGAGATGGTGCCGGATTACTGATTGCTCTGCCGGATGCCTTTTTTCGGGCGGTCGTGGACTTTTCCTTGCCTGAGCCCGGTCACTACGGCGTTGCCATGATGTTTGGCGGAGTGGGGGAGGAGGCGGCCATAGAGGAAGTGATACAGCGAGAAGGCGGCAGGATTCTCGGGTGGCGGCAAGTGCCGGTCTGCACGGAGAGTATCGGCGCGGTGGCGCGTGCTACCGTTCCCTGCATCCGCCAGCTATTTATTGCAGCCGAGGCAGAAACACGGCAGGAGATGGAAATCAACCTCTACGTCATGAGACGGTGTCTTGAAAAATCCATTTCAGACCTGTATATTTGCAGCATGTCTTCCCGCACCATCGTATATAAAGGGCTGTTGCAGGGCGGGCAGCTGGATTCCTTCTATTCGGATTTGCAGGATATTCGTATGGTGTCGCCGCTGGTGGTTGTTCATCAACGCTATAGTACCAATACCTTTCCCACCTGGGCACTGGCGCAGCCATTCCGTTATCTGGCTCACAATGGAGAAATCAACACGCTGCGGGGGAATCTGAATGCGCAGAGAGCCCGGGAGAATCTGCTGAAGAGTGCCGTCCTCGGCAATCGGCTCAGAAAACTGCTCCCCCTTATCAACGAGGCGCAGAGCGACTCCGCCTGCCTGGATAATATGCTGGAGCTTCTGGTGGCAGCCGGGCGACCGCTGGAGCATGCTTTGCTGATGCTCATTCCGCAGGCATGGGGGGAGAACTACCACATGGGGCGGGATGTCCGGGCGTTTTTTGAGTACCATTCAGCCTTGATGGAACCATGGGACGGCCCCGCCGCAATCGTGGCAACAGATGGCAACCGGGCAGTCGCTCTGCTGGATAGAAACGGCTTGCGCCCCCTGCGATTTACGGAATGTTATGATGGCCTGTTGGTGCTGGCCAGTGAAGCCGGAGTGCTGGATATACCGCAGGAGCAAATCCGCCGCAAAGGGAGACTGAAACCGGGAGGTATTCTGGTGCTGGACATCCCCGGCCACCGTATTCTGGAGGAAGCCGAGGTGAAGACCGCCTTGGCACGCAGCAAGCCATATCGCCGTTGGGTGGAGGAAAACCGCTTATCGGTACGCGGGCTGTTTACGGAGATTACGGCAGCAGAACCGGAGGCAGATTTGCTCAGAAAGCAGATGCTGTTCGGGTACAGCGCGGAAGACGTTGATATTATCTTATCCACGATGGCTGACAAGGGTGCCGAGCCAATAGGCTCCATGGGGATGGAGGCCGCCCCGGCGGTGTTGTCCGACAAGCCGCAGCTGTTGTTCAACTACTTTAAGCAGAGCTTTGCACAGGTGACGAATCCGCCCATTGACCCTATCCGGGAAGAACTCGTGATGAGTCTCATGACTTATATCGGCAACATGGGGAATATTCTGGAAGAAACACCGCAGCATGCCAGACTCATTAAATTGCAACGCCCCATCCTGACGGATGATGAATTAATGCAGCTTTCTGCATTGAACCGTAATGGTTATGAAACCGCCGAAATAGGCTGCGGTTTTATACCGGATGCTGATGGGACGGCGCTCAGGCTTGCCCTGCAGGACGTATCCGAACAAGCCGTCGCAGCCGTGGAGAAGGGGAAACGTCTCGTTGTGCTCACAGACAGAAAGCTGCCGGACGGTTACGCCGCCATTCCTTCACTCCTTGCCACAGCATGCGTGCACAAAGCACTTGTAGAGCATAATCTGCGCCCGGAGGCCGGAATCATTGTCAGCTCGGGAGAGGTGCGCGAGGTCATGCACGCTGCTCTGCTGCTGGGATATGGGGCAACCGCTGTTAACCCATGGCTGGCCTTGCAAAGTATCACCGAACTGTCACGCTCCGGCAAGGTAAGCTGTGATGCCGTCACGGCGGCCGGCAATTATGTGCGCGCTTTGGATAAAGGACTGCTCAAGGTTATGTCCAAGCTGGGGATTTCTACGCTGCGCAGCTACCGCTCGGCACAGGCGTTTGAGGCTTTGGGATTGAGTGCCGACTTCATTCGAGAGTTTCTGCCCGGCACGGTAACGCGCATTGGCGGCGCAGGGTTGCGCCGCATAGCGGCCGATGCGGCCTCTCGCCTGGAGCAATCACAAGCCGGCTCTCGCTCATTGTCGGCAGGCGGGGTTTACAGGTATCACAAGGACGGCGAGTCCCGTTTGTGGACACCGCAGGCAATCAAGCTCTTCCGCGAAGCGGTGTGGGAGAATAATGAAGAGAAGATGGTTGAGTTCAGCGCCTTGATAGACCACCAGGAAGCGCACCCGTGTACACTGAGAAGCCTGCTGGATTTTCGCGCAGTGCCGTCTATCCCGTTGGAAGAAGTGGAAGGCGAAGGTGAGATAATGAAGCATTTTGTATCGGGTGCCATGTCGTTGGGGTCACTCAGCCCGGAGGCGCACCATGCCATTGCAGCCGCAATGAACAGCATCGGAGCTCGCAGCAATTGCGGTGAAGGCGGGGAGGAAGCCTCACGGTTCGGCACGCAGCTCAATAGTGCCACAAAGCAGGTGGCCAGTGGTCGATTCGGGGTGACTACACACTATTTGTGCCACGCAGATGAAATCCAGATTAAAATGGCTCAGGGCGCAAAACCGGGAGAGGGTGGCCAGCTGCCTGCGTTTAAGGTGGATGCGTTTATTGCCGGGGTGCGCCACGCCATTCCTCAGGTGAGTCTCATTTCTCCGCCGCCGCATCACGATATCTACTCGATAGAAGATTTTGCTCAGCTCATCTACGACTTGCGGCAGGTGAATCCCCGGGCTCGCATTTCGGTCAAACTGGCTTCTGAAATGGGGGTGGGAACGGTGTGTGCCGGCGTTGCCAAGGCAAATGCGGATACCATTCTGATTTCCGGCTATGATGGCGGCACCGGAGCATCGCCGCTCACCAGCATCCGCCACACGGGATTGCCCTGGGAATTGGGGCTGTCAGAAGCGCACCAGACGCTTGTTGTCAACAAGATGCGTCATCGGGTTCGACTCCAGACGGATGGCCAGCTGAAAACCGGCCGGGATGTGCTTATTGCCGCCCTTCTGGGGGCGGAGGAATTCGGCTTTGGAACGACTCTGCTGGTGTGCCTGGGCTGCGCCATGATTCGCCGGTGTCACAACAACACCTGCCCTATGGGCGTTGCCACTCAGGATACGGAGCGCCGGAAGCGATTCATCGGTAAACCCGAATATATTGTCAATTATCTCAGGCTCGTTGCCGGGCAAGTTCGCAGGCTGCTCGCCTCGTTGGGCCTGCGTAGTATTCACGATGCCTGCGGACGTGCCGATTTGCTTTGCGTTAAAGAGGAGGCTGCTCGGTACGGCATAGATTTGTCCGCCTTGCTGATACCCGCCCCTGCCGCCAGTGAAAAGGGTATCAATACGCAGACAACCAATTCATTTGATGAGCGGTATCTATCCCGTCTCCCGCTGCTTTCGGAATCAGCATCCACCATACAGGCGCAAGTCTTTAACACCGATCGCAGCATCGGCGCTGCGCTCTCCGGACGGATTGTCCAATCCCATACGTCTCATGCTGAGAGCCCCGCCCGCATCTGCATCAATTTAAGGGGGACCGCCGGGCAGAGTTTCGGTGCCTTCCTGGTGAAAGAAGTCGCGTTGCGACTCATCGGTGAGGCAAACGACTTTGTGGGGAAAGGGCTTTCCGGTGGCAGTATCAGCATACGGGTGCCGGCAGAATCTGCATTCCGGGCAGAGGAGAACGTGATTGCCGGAAATGTGGTCGGATACGGTGCTACCTCCGGGCACATTTTCATCAACGGGCGAGCCGGTGAACGCTTTGCGGTCAGAAACAGCGGTGCCACCTTGGTGGCTGAGGGGGTGGGCGACCATGGATGCGAATATATGACCGGCGGACGTGTTGTCGTGCTGGGCTCTGTTGGTGTCAATTTTGCCGCAGGCATGACCGGGGGCATTGCCTACGTCTATGATGAAAGCGGAGATTTCGACCTTCATTGCAACACGGAGTGTGTCGACCTCGAAAATGTGCCGGCAGATTCTGCGGCAGAACAGGAACTCCTGTCGTTGATACAGGAACACCACCGCGAAACCGGAAGCGTTCTCGCGGAGCGTATGATTGTCAACTGGCAACACTACCGCCCCCGCTTTGTTCGCGTATTCCCGGTAGAATATCGTCGGGCGCTGCAGCTTGCCGCGCATGCGGTTCCTCTCGCAAAAAAGTTAAGTTAATCGGTCTTGAATATCGCCCAGAAAATGGTATAGTAGCCGCAGCGGATGAAAATTTCACCGGAATTTTTGATGATTCAGGAAGTCAGTTCTGCCGTAATTCATGAAAAGGATGTCGAGGAACTGCTCAATAAAGTTCTGTGTATTCTGTCACAGCGGATGGGAATGATGCGCGGAACATTTACCCTGCTGTTTGGGGACACGCTGGCAATCGAAGCCTCTCACGGCATAGAGGCCCGGCGGCAAAAGCTGGGACAATACCGCATGGGAGAAGGGATAACCGGCATGGTTGCAGAGAATGGGAAACGCTGCATTGTGCCGGATTTACGCAAAGATGCCCGCTTTCTCAACAGAACAGGCTCACACACGTACCCCTATCAGGTCGCCTTCATATGTGTGCCGCTCATCCGGCATAACAAGGTGATAGGTACACTCTCCATCGACCGTCAGGTCGAGTCTGATTCCAATCTGGAGCATGATGCCGCTATCCTCGAAATTGTAGCAGGTATCACCGGCGATGCCGCAGCCCGTTGTATTGAAATTCACGAAGAACGCGCAGCCCTGCTGGATGAAAACAGACGCTTGCGGAGTCAGCTGTGTGAAAATCCCGGGCACATGGTCGGCTCCAGTCGGGAAATGCAGCAGGTCTATGCTCAGCTCAGACAGGTGGCTCCCAGTGAGGCAACCGTTTTGATTCGCGGCGCCAGTGGCACCGGTAAGGAGCTGCTGGCTCGGGCCATCGTTGAACTTTCTGATAGAAAAGGGAAGCCCTTTGTCACCCTGAATTGCGCCGCCCTGCCGGAATCTCTGGTAGAAAGTGAGCTTTTCGGGCATGAGCGCGGCGCGTTCACCGGGGCGGTGACGCGGCGCATCGGGCGGGCAGAAGCCGCAGATGGCGGTACTCTCTTTCTCGATGAAATAGGCGATTTAACACCGCAAACTCAGGTGAAACTGCTCCGATTCCTGCAAGAGCGTACCTTTTCACGCGTCGGCAGCAATCAGGAGCTCCGTTCCAACGTACGAATACTCGCGGCTACAAGCCGCAATCTGGAGGAAATGATGGCCCGGAATCTTTTCCGCGAGGACTTGTACTATCGGCTCAACATCTTTCCCATCATCATGCCCGCGCTTTCTTCCAGAAAAGGCGATATCATCCTTTTAGCGGAGCATTTCATTGAAAAAATGAATCTTCGCTACGCCAAAAACATAACACGCATCTCCCCCCGCGCCATGAATGCGCTGATGGAATATCCCTGGCCGGGAAATGTTCGTGAGCTGGAAAATTGTATGGAACGAGCCGTGCTGACCGCGCAGGATGATTGCATTCGCGTCCATAATTTGCCTCCCTCCCTGCAACCGGAGACGGATAACATCCATCACGACGCCAACGCAATCGGTTCCCTTTCCTCCATGCTTGCCCATTACGAAAAAGAAATCCTGCTGAGAGCTCTGGAACGCCATCACGGCAACATCTCTGCCGCCGGCCGTGAATTGGGCGTATCTCCCAGAATGATGAATTACAAGATTCGCAAGTTTTCCTTGAAAGTATAGCTCCACCAGCTTGACCAAAGAAACGACCTGCAACCGAGTTTCGATTGCAGGTCGTGAAGTACCCTTGGAGAAGGGTGCGTCTCCGAGAACACGGACAAAAAATAAGAAAACTTAAACCTTATCTATAAGCGTTTTATAAAATCGCTCAGAGGGTTTAAAATGGGTCTTTTGGGGCTTTTTCCTTTTTTCGCCATCCGCCCCTTGACAATTTCTGTACTACTTGTATAATGAGTGCAGATAACCTCCCCCGCTTAGGGTTGGAATCCGTTGATTCCTTCAACTGCGCACATGGGGAGGGTTTTTTATTTTGTATGGAATACCTCAAGCCGCATCTCTCCATTCAACAGCAGGTCGCACAATCTCTTTGACCGCAAGCAGAGTTTCCTGGTTATGGTTGCCATCGAGCGTATTGTAATAGACCTCTTTGCATACCACCACACGGCAAAACAACACTCTACTTGTTTTGCCTGATTTTCAAATACCGCTTCAGCAGGAAGGCACAGAACCAGGGGATGGTCAGGAAGGCTTCCGAGCGCCCGATATTGGCACGAGCTAGCTTGATGCCGGAGTGAATGGTCTCGTATTTATCAGACTCTACCAACTTACGGAGGGATCTGGAAACAGTATTTCCGGCCTTGACCTCAACAGGTATCAAATCATCTGCCGTCCTGACAAAAAAGTCCATCTCCAACGTTGAATCATCTTTGCGGTAATAGAACAAATCATAGCCACTTTTGGATAACGCCTCGGCCACAAAATTCTCATAGAGAGCCCCCTTGTACACCCCCAGGTTCTTGTTGCGCAGCAAATCCTCACGAGCCTCGTCATCAAGCATGGCAAGCAGCAAGCCGGTATCAGCCACATACAGCTTGTATTTGGATGGGTCGAAGTTCCCTTTCAAAGGCAATTCCGGATATTGTAGGCAATAGCATATTGACAGCAGACCGGAATCCAACAACCATTCCACACATCCCAGATAATCCCGCGAGCGTGCATGCTTGGCGACTTTGGTGAGTTGGAATTTCTTATTTTCCTTTGCCAGCTGGGGCGCCACCTGATTAAAAACCGCCAGGATTTTAGCTTTATCCACCCCGGATGCATACTTGCGGATGTCTTCCCGGTAGTCCCGGAGCAGTTGCTGCTGAATGTTTGCTGTTTCTTCAAAGGTGCCGCTCTGCACAAAAGTACTGATGACCGCAGGCATCCCGCCCAGAATCACATAATCCAGAAACAAGGAAAAATAGCGCTCCAGCTCCGCATCACTGAATGGTTCTGCTCTCAGCAAGTGCCCCAGCATATCCTCCACCGCATCGTCCTGATACCCTCGAGCCCACAGGAACTCCTCAAAATCAAAGGAGCGCATCTCATAGTCCAGCTTGTACCCCACGCTGTGGCTCTCAATACGGGAATACTGAACCCCCAGTAGAGAACCACTGCATATCACATCAAAACGTCCATCAATGTGAAAAAACTTAAGAGCTGTCGTAATTTCCGGGAACTCCTGCACCTCGTCAAAAAAGATAAGCGTCCTCTCCGCTTCAAAGCGGAAATTCGGATTCATTCTCGACAGCAGCCGCACGATATCCTCCACGGCATAGCCTTCCGCATTGATTCCCTTATAATAGGGCGATTCCACAAAATTCACATAGACCACATGCTCATATCTCCGTGTGGCAAACTGCATGATAGCTTCCGTTTTCCCTACCTGCCTGGCCCCCCTGACTATGAGCGGCTTGCGCCCCGGTGCAGACTTCCAGGCATCCAGATAAGCATCAATCTTGCGTCTTAAATATCCCCCTTTTTGCATAAATTCTTTTACATGTCATAAAATACTACTATTTGAATCACTTGTCAAGAAATTTCACGTTTTTCGATGTATAATCGATGATGTTTTTCACATTTTTTCGATTCTTTTTTGTATTGATTTTCACATTTTTTATTGATTCTATCTCTTGGCCAATTTATGCACTGCATGTATAATAACGGCAGATCCCCCCCCTGTGAGGGCGTAGCATGCGCGGACTCGAATCCACACGCTTAGGGTTGGAATCCGTTGATTCCTTCAACTGCGAACATGGGGAGGGCGTTCTGTATTGACGATGTACAATTGACGATTGACGAATTGTTCATCCTATCTACGAAGGGTTTGTCCGAGCATTGGGAAACCCACCCGCTGTGGTGGTAATTACGGATTGAATGAAATTGCTCAACAATTGAGGTTATGAACTCAAACTTTGCTGCGGATATTGCAAACCGCTAATTTCCTCTTGTAGTTTCTTAAGGAAGCGGCCTGCATGGGCTCCATCCATTTGAGTGTGGTGGAATTGAAAGGAGATGGGCAGCTCATAGTGAAACCATTTGCGGCGGTATTTGCCCCAGATGATAAAAGGATTGTTGAAAATGCCGCTATTCATGCCGACTGCGCCGTCTATCTCGGTATCAACAATAGCGGAGGTGCCGATGACCATACAGTCTGCGGAGAGGTCTCTATCCCGGCAATTAAGGGCTACCTCAGCCGTATATTGCAGGTATTCCTTGTTAAATGCTTCTAAATCCGGCGTATACCGATTGTCACAGGAGCTTACTTCGCCCTCTTTATTTTTGACAATGGTGTTGACAGCAATAGAATCATATTGTACCAACTTATTGCCTACGGGAAGGATGTAGAATTCCTTAATGCCCACAGCAGCCCTGCCAATGCAGTAATTCAACAGCATATTGAACTTGAGGTGCTTTTTTCTGGATAGTCTGATAATCTGCGTTACATTCAATGTCTTGAAGAACGTAACCATGGGATTAGGCGCTTGCATCCACAGCTCAAAGGCTGCCGCTCTTGTTGTGTCGTAAGGTGAGATTTCTTGTGGCATCTATTTATTTGATTGATAAGTTTGATAAGCCCTGAGCTGCGGGTGGAGGGCGTGTTTTGAGTTTGCCCCGGCTCGTCTGCAAGATAAAGAAACGACCTGCATACCATTCATCGGTTTGCAGGTCGTGGAGTACACGGGAAGGGATTTGAACCCCTGACCAACTGTGTGTAAGACAGCCGCTCTACCACTGAGCTACCCGTGCATGAGGTGGGCGCAGTGTATCAGATACGAGGCGCTTTGGCAAGACTTATTTTGCAGGAAACGAAAAAATGCGTAAAAAGATGGAGCAGGTGGCTATTTTTTTCAAATTGCCATGTCAGGGTGGTTGTGGTAAGATAAGCGGCGTGAAAGTTCCGGTGTCAGTAATAGTCGTGGTGGGTTTGGTGGCAGCAGTGTATGGCCTGCGGAGTGCAGCCGATACCCCGGTATCGCCGGAGCCGACAGCGGTGCAGTATTGGGATGAATCGGCCATTCCCATTTCGCGGCGTTGCGCTGAGTGCCATCGCAAGGAGTACGATGAGTGGGTCGGCAGCCACCATGCACATGCGTGGCGTAAACTCAGTCCCGGAGATGCAGGAGCCTTTGTCGGGCAGAAGCTGAGGGCTCATGGGATGGAGCTGTCGATGGAGCAGGCGGCAGATGGCCGTTTGCAGCTGAGGGATACGGCAAGCGGGCAGGTATATGCCGTGGATTCGGTTGTCGGGCACACGCCGTTGGCACAGTTTCTCGTGCGCTGGCCGGATGGCGGCCTCCAGACGCCCAGCGCAGCCTGGGATGTGGAGAAAAAGGAGTGGTACGATGTGTTTCGCGATGATGCGCAGCAGCGTGCTACCGGCGGGGCTGAGCGTAAGCCCGGCGAGTGGGGGCATTGGACGGGGCGAGGCATGAACTGGAACTCGCAGTGCGCCTGGTGTCATATGTCGGGATTCCGCAAAAATTATCAAATGGGGCAGGATCGTTATGCGTCGACCTGGCAGGAACCGGGCGTGAGTTGTGTGCAGTGTCACCGTGTCTCGGAGCAGCCTGCGGAGGATGGGTGCATGGTGTCGAAGTCAGATCGAGCGCTGACTCCGCAGCAGCATGATGATAACTGTGCCTCCTGCCATGCCCGCCGCGAGGAGCTGACAGACCAATTCACGATTGGCGACAGGTTTGATGACCATTATCGCCTGGAGCTGCCGAGAGTGGCCGGAGTGTTTTATCCGAATGCCGTGCAGCGTGAGGAGGACTATTGTGAGACGGGATTCCGCCTGAGCCGTATGGGCAACACGGGGGTCACCTGTTACGATTGTCACAACCCGCACACGGGTGGATTGGTGTACCCGCTGGAAGAGGATCAGCTGTGTTTGCAGTGTCACTCGACCAACAAAGTGGTCAACGGAGTGCTGGCACCGCAGGTGAAGCGTAATCGGCTCTGCGGCGGGCATGCTCAGCGATGTGTGGATTGCCATATGCCGGAGATGACGTATATGGGGCGCGATCCGCGTCGCGACCATGCTCTGCACTGGCCTGACCCGCGCATGAGTATGGAGCTGGGGGTGCCCAATCCTTGCCTGAACTGCCACCGGGATAAGGACGATGCATGGGCGGCTGACTACCTGGAGAAACGCTACGGCAAAAAGATGGAGAAGTATCGACAGCGCTTCCGTGCCGTGGGCGAGGCGATGCAGAATCGCGGCAGTGCGGAGCGTCTGCTGGCAGCGTGGGAGAAGGAAGAGGTAGCCGGCTGGCGCGCGACGATGCTGGGGCTGCTCTCGCAGTATCCGCGAACTCCCGGTGTGGTCGCGGCTGCCCGCAAGTCGATGACGGCGGCAGATCCGCTGGAGAGGGCCGCAGCGGCGGCGTTGCTGGAGCCTGATGACCGGAAGAAACTGCTGAGTGACCCGGTGAGGGTGGTGCGCCATGCCGCCGGGTGGCAGTTGTTCCCGCAGATTTTGCGGATGCCTGAGGGGCAGGGGGTGCTGCGCGAGATGTACGACACAGCGTGTCTGCAAAGTGACCAACCCACGGGAGCGATGCAGCTGGCTATGCTGGCCTCAGCCGGGGGAGACGCTGCGGAGGCCGAGCGGCAGTATCGGCGAGCCATCGGGTTGGACCCGCTTTCCGCAGTGGCGCGGATGGACTATGCTGTTTTCCTGGCACGTGGCAACCGACTCCGTGAGGCATTGCAGCAGATGCTGACCTGTACGGAACACAACCCCGATAATGCGGAGGCTCAGTACCGATTGGGAATCCTGCTGGTGGAGGTAGGCCTGCCCGATGCCGGAATGCGTGCACTGGAGAAAGCGCTTCGACTGCAGCCTGATCATGCCGCAGCAGCCGCGACCCTGCAGCAGCTGCGCCGCTACTATCGTAACCGTGATAAAAACTGATCTTAAGGGACTGAATCCAATCTTGTGCAACTATGGACGTGCTTGCCAACAATGCGTTATTGATTGTGCTGGGGGGTATCCTGGCTGCTATTCTCTTTTTCATTATTTTCAAGGGAGCCATCCGCATGATTGTGCTGGCGACGGCTATCATCCTCGCCGTCGCTGCGTGGATTTTCCTGCAGCGCAATGGGTTTACCTATCTGTCATTTGTGACGGATTCGCCCCAGCCGTGGATGGTACAGGTGCTGGCCTGGGGGGTGGGGATTTTTATCCTGTTGCTCTTCTTCCACATCATCTCGTGGTTTACGCAGCTCTTCTCCTGGAAGCGACGATTGAGCGCGGGGGGGCTCCTGACCACCGTGCTGATGTGTCTGCTCATGCTGTGGGTAGGGGTAATGGGGCTTTCCTATTACGGCAGCATCTGCAAGATTCGCCATTATCATGAGCTGGCTGTGGCGCAGGTGAGCGGCGCGGCGCTTCCGACGCTTCCCTGGAGCACGCAGGCCAAAGCTGCGCTGCAGCAGCACCCCTGGACCAGCTGGGTGTCGGCGATCGACCTGATGGATAACCGCGAGCAGACGAACCTGGCCTGCCTGGTCGCCTTCGGCTGCTCGCTTGACGAGCCTACCTACACCGCGTTTTATCAGGCGCAGCTTGCCAATCGCGGTATACCGCAGCCGGGGCGTTTTCTGCAGCTGTTCGGCGACCAGGGGCTGCGGACGCTGGTGAGTGAAGGCCGCTTTGTGACCCTGCTGGAGAACGAGCATCTGACAACTTTCCTGCAGTTCCGCGACACGGCCTCCAAATTCCGCGATATCCTCTGAGCTGTCTGCCTGACACCTCGTCCGGCAGACAGCTCCCTGATGCTACCCTCTTATCTTCTGACGATGGGGCAGCGTGTGTGTAGCAGAACCTATCAGAACAGGTCAACTACATACTCGATTTTCTTGTTGCCCTCGGAGATGACAATCCAATAGGTGCCGACTTTTTTGCCATCCTTACCGACTCGGAATTTGGAGTAGTCGGGTTCAAATACAATGGAATTGCCGATGGGAGGATTGCCCGGAGGATGGGGGAAAGTAGCCAGTACCGGTACCGAGGTGGCTTTCTTCAGCTGTTCCGTCGTAGGATTGCTCTTCAGACTGGTGGGCAGCATCCATATCTCTACTTTGGTATCGGGAGAGATGGTGAAGTCAGGCCCTGCGTAGTAGCTCCACCCCGTACCCAGCAGATATTCACTGGGGAAAAAGCCTCGTCCCGGATAAGCATAGCCGCCTTCCGGTCGCGGCGCAAAGGAGTTGTCCAGCGTGCGCTGAGCCTGGAAGATGCCGGCGACTCCGAAGGCGGTTTTCTGGGTGCCATGGTTGAGAATCCAGGCACGGTGTCCACGAACTTTGCGGTTATTGTCACCGGCGTCCTGGATATAGCCTTTGACGGAGTGCGTTGGGTCGGAGGTGCCCATATGCAGGTTGCATTTGTCGGTATGGTGGCCGAGGTCGTGGCTGATGGTGCCGGCCTTCTGGCAGGCAAGGGCAGCTTCCTGGGCTTCCTTCTGGTAGGTTTTGTCGTAGACAACGTGGGGGGGGACACCGCAGAGATAGCGGAAAACATTGCACATATTGACAGCACTTTGCTGCTGAGCATCAGCTCCGTTGGCGGGTGGCGATTCCAGAAGCTCCATGAGCATCTTCTCGATTACTTTCTTATCACGCAGATAGAGTTTCTTGCTGGGGCCGGCGAACATCGGGTTGGCAAATGTGCGTGCTTTTTGCGCGGCAGCGCGGGGATTTTCTTTGTAGGCGGCACGCATATCCAGCATCATGTCCAGTGCCATATCGCGGCTGACCTTGTGTTTCTCCAGTGAGCTGCAGAAGTCCAGCGCCGGAGATTTCTTGGCACCGATGAGCCAGGAGAGGAACTTGTCCTCGTCCGGGGTGATTTTCTCGTCTTTGGTTTCAGCTGCCAGAGAGAGTGCCTGACAGATGGTCAGAGCACGCTTGCCCATGGCCGGTTTTACTTTGATGCTGAGGATATCCGTCTCAGCGTCGGCAAACTGCTTCGGGAAACTTTGGGTGAGTTCTTCCATCAGGCGAGTGCGCAGCCCCTCGTAGTCCTTCTCCTTGGTGTAGCCTGTGACCAATTCCCCGAAGGCCATGAGGTTTTTCTTGGAAGCCTTGCCGGTGAGTTTCAGCTGCGGTTGCTCGTCCTCTTCCACGGCTTCACTGTCTTCTTCTGATTCGGAGGCATCTTCGTTGGGGTCAGACTCGGTAGTATCCTCATCGCCTGCCTCCGGTGTGGGGGGCTCTTCATCAGCAGGAGTGGTGTCGGCTGCCGGTTCGGGTTGCGGAGCGGGCTCGGGAGTGGTCGGTTGCTGTTGGGCTGTTTTTTCGGCTTCTCGGGCGGCAGCCAGGCGTTCTTCTTTCTCTTTCTTTCGGCGTTCCCGGTCTTCCTGTGCTTTTTGGGCGATTTCAGCGTTCTTGCGGGCAATTTCTTCGTTTTTCTTTTTGCTGGCTGCGATGGCACGAGCCTGTTTCTCGTTGCTGTTGTTGATGAGGATGACCGCCCCGATAATCAGGATAGCCACTGCCACTAACACCCACACGATGGTCGGTGTATTTTGCTTTGGCTGCGGTTTGCGTGGCGTGCTGGCTCTGCCAGCGGCGCTCGGGCGGCGTGTATTGGTGCGTGAGGGGGGGAGTGTAGCCATGAGAAAGAGGGGGGGATGGGTTACAGGGCAGGGGTGGAGGGTTGCTGCTGGGGCTGAGGGGGATTCTGCGTGCTCGGTTGCTGTTGGGCAGCGGCGCTGCGCATAGCCGCCATTTTCTCATCTTTTTCGCGTTTGCGGCGTTCGCGATCCTCCTGAGCCTTTTTCTGTGTTTCTTCGTTCTTTTTGATTATCTCTGCATTCCGTTTTTTGGCGGCCGCGATTTGCTCTTCCATATCCGCGTTGCGGGAGTTGATGCAGAGGACGGCAATCACGGTGATGAGGGCGGCGATAATCAGAAACCAGGCGATGCCGGGGATGGCCGGTTTTTCTTCGCGCAGAGCTCGCTCACGTCCACGTTTGCGAGCATCGGCCGTGGATGATTTGCGTACCGAAGGACGGTATTGTTTGTGGTGTGTTGCCATGGCGTACTATCTAGCATAATTTCCGCCTGTTCGCAAGCGGAAAATCCTTTTATTCGTTGTTGAATGGGAGGGGAGAGCAGAGGGAGAAGCTAATCTGTCGGTCAAATATAAAAATGGGCTTGTCCCGCAGCGTCCGCCCCCCGGCCCCGGCGACGCCGGGGTAAACGGCGCAGAGGTGTCTGCGCCGCCGGGGGCTGAAAAGCCCACCGGGCTTTCCAGCCTCATCCGTGACGCCTGGTGTCAGGGTCATTTGTCGAGGTGGCGGTGAAGAGCCGGCGGCTGCGCAAACAACAGAAAAGGATGCCCCGGTGGGACATCGAGGGGGTGGAAGGAGTAGGTGACTGCCCGATGGGCAGTCAAGAACCCGCGTCCGCCCCCCGACCCCG
>JAFQSQ010000043.1 GCA_017409465.1 Akkermansia sp.
ATGGGAAGTTGTAGGGAAGTACGATTGACGAATGACCCGTCTCCGCCGAAGGCTTCGCCGTGGCAGGCGACTTACGAATTCAACGTTCGCTGCGCTGCGCGCAGATGGTTTCAACTAACGCTAAGCGTCCTTCATCGTTCATCATGCGAGCAGCGCGAGCGGAATGTTGAGCCCGTATGGGCGGCATAATCGTAGCGAGGCCCGTCAGGGCCTCGTAGAAGACAAAGAGAATGCTGAGCCCGCGAAAGCGGGCGGCATAAAGCGATGTCCTATATGGAGACAACGCTTTATGCCGCCCTATCGTCTGCGCTCAGGGCTCCTTTATTTTTTGTGTATAAGGGGCTCCGCCGCTATGCGTCTCCGCCCCGCTACGATTATACCGCCCCGCTCAAAATTCCTCGGGCTTTCAGCCCGACAAATTCCCATCGACCGATCAATCTTTCATTGCCGGAACAATAACAGCCCACACAGGGCTGTGAAATCTCAGAGCCCATGAATGCCTCCTATTTTCCGTTCGCCATTTTTTAACGGCTGCGGCGAAGCCGCGGGGAACTTTTCAATCGTACTTCGGCATTTGTCCATTGTATTTACAAAGATTTCCATTGATGAGGGGGGGATCAACCCTGACGCTGTACCAACGAAGAAAAGCCGCGCATCGGATGATGCGCGGCTTTTTGTGAACAAAGGGTTCGTGTAAGACGCTGAGATTAGCGCTTGCTGAACTGGAAACGCTTGCGGGCGCCCGGACGACCGGCCTTCTTGCGCTCCTTCATGCGGGAGTCGCGGGTCAGCAGACCCTGCTCGCGGAGCTGCTTGCGGTACTCCTCATCAAACATGACGAGGGAACGGGCAATGGCGAGGCTGATGGCACCGGTCTGGCCGTGGATACCGCCACCCTTGCAGGTCACGAGCACGTTGAAGCGCTTCATGGTGTTGGTGGCGTAGAAGGGCTGCAGCACGACGTTCTGCAGAGCGTCGGTGGGGAGGTATTCCTCAAAGCTGCGGCGGTTGATGGTAATCTTGCCGGACTTGCCTTCCTCAGCGGGGGTCAGCCAGACGTGGGCGATAGCCTCCTTGCGGCGGCCGGTAGCGTTGTAGGGAGTAGTAGACATGGTCAGAAAATTAGGCGATGGTTACAGCTTCCGGTTTGTTGGCGGCGTGCGGGTGCTCAGCACCGACGTACACCTTGAGACGGCCACCCTGGGCACGACCCTGACGAGTGTGGGGCACCATGCCGAGGATGGCATGCTCCAGAATCATCTCCGGGTGCTTCTTGCGAAGCTTGGCGGGAGTAGTCACTACCTGGTTACCAACATAGCCCGTGTAGCGGGTATAAATCTTGGCGCGTTCCTTGTTGCCGGTGAGCACGACCTTGTCGGCGTTCACCACGATCACATAGTCACCGCAGTCCACGTGGGGGGTGAAGATCGTCTTGTTCTTACCGCGAAGCAGGTTGGCTGCTTCCACTGCAACCTGACCGAGCACCTTGTCAGCGGCGTCGATCACATACCACTTACGCTCGATATCCTGAGCTTTGGCAGAGAAGGTTTTCATATTGTTTTCTTTTATTTCCGGTTTAGGCTTTCGCCGTCGAACCCATAGTTCGGGGCGGATACTCTACCCCCAATTGCTCTGAATGTCAACCGTATTTTTGCGAATTTGGCTTTTTTTTCACATTTTGCGCCCTAAATTGAAAAAAAGCGCTTGCTATTCTACACTTTCCGCATTAGAATGGCGCGGCGCGCGCGGGAGCGTTTATCCCATGGCGCCCATGAACGTAAGTACTCGAATATAATGGCAACTCCTCCGAACAACCGCGGCGGCAAGCCGCAGCAGCGTAACAATGGTCCCCGCAATAATGCCCGTCCCGTCAATTCTGCGCCGAAGCCCAAGGTGAAGGATGATGACGGTGAGGGGGAAATCGAGTTGGAGGGTGTGGTTTCTGCCGTGCTCGCCGGTACGATGTTCCGCGTACGCGTGGCCAACGGCCACGAGTTCCTGGCGCACATCTCCGGTAAGATGCGCAAGCGTTTCATCCGCCTGGTCGTAGGTGACCGCGTGAAGATTGAGGTGTCTCCCTACGATATGACCAAGGCTCGTATCACTTTCCGCCTGAACTGATTGTTCAGTACTCTCAGTTTTCCGGAGCCGGGTATCCTCGAGATGACCCGGCTCTTTTTTTTGCGAAAAAAATCCCTGCCTCTGCTGGGGGAGAGGCAGGGACGAGAATAGTATCAGGGAGTTCCGATATCAGAACTTGAAACCGACGCCAACGCGCACGCCGTTGTAGGTCTGGTCATCGCAGCCATCGGGGGTGGCGTAGTTGGCCGTGTATTCATAGGCGGCGAAGAGCTCGGTCTTCTCGCAGAGCTGGTAGCGGATACCCAGTTCCACGGTACCGATGAAGCCCCAGTCAGAAGCGTGATCCTTGGAAATGAATCCGGGTTCATCGTACTTGTATTTTACGCTGGTGTTGGCGATACCGGCGTTCACGGCACCATACAGAGCCGTCTTATCCGTAAGGGCGTAGGTGTAGCGATAGCCGGGCATCAGGTAGAAGCTGTGAATATCGAGCTCCTCCGTGCCGCCCCAGTAGAAGCGCTGAGCTTCGTCACCGAAGTTGTAGCCGAAGCGCAGGGTCACGGCAGAGTTGTTGCAAATCGGCTTCACGAGGGTCAGGTCGGCTCCCATCACGTCGATATCCTTGGCGGGACCATAATTCAGCAGCTCCTTGGCTGCGTTCTTGTATACGCCGGCTACCTCGAGGGTGATCGGGCAGGAGGGTGCCGGAGCCGGTGCGGGGGCAGGAGTCAGGACGACGGGTTCGCCGGCCATGACCGGCAGCCCCAGGGCAAGTGCTGCAATGATGGTTTTTTTCATAGTTCTGTTTTGGTTTGATGTTATGTCTGCGATAATAGAGGATTCACCGTAGACAACTGACGTATAACAATCGTGAGGTGACTTGTCAAGCTTTTATTTAACAAAACTAAAGGAATATCAGGAGGGTTCCCAAAAAAGATGGGTGCATCCGCTGGTCGGATGCACCCATGAGCAGGGAAAATCGGGCAGGGGAATCTTTACCAGAAGATGATGTAAAGAGCCACGGTAGCCACGATAACGGCCAGACCGAAAGTCTTGGCGCGGCCGGAGGTCTTCATCTCGATGATACCCTTATCCTGCAGCACCACAGACTCGCCGCCGATGAGGTGGTTGCGGATGGTCAGGATGAGGCCGACGAGGCAGACCACGATGAGGGAGTAGCCCATGCGGTTGAGGAAGGAATCACCCGTGCAGCCGAGGATTTCCACCCACTTGAATGCGGCAAAGGCCACAATACCGACCACGATACCGAGCCAACCGAAGACGCGGGGGCACTTAGGCACGAAGAAACCGAAGAGGAACACGGCCAGCACGCCCGGGCTGAGGAAGCCCTGGAACTCCTGGATGAAGGTGAAGATACCGCCGAATGCGGGGTTATCCAGGAAAGGAGCCACCACGGTGGCAATCACGGCACAGACAAGCACAGCCACCTTACCCACGGCCACCAGCTGCTTATCGGAAGCACCCTTGCCGGTAGCCACTTCCTTGGCCTTGTTGTAAAGGTCCATGGTAAAGAGGGTGGAAGCAGAGTTGAGCATGGAAGCCAGAGAGCTGACTACTGCACCGAAGAGGGCAGCCAGCACAAACCAGGCCCAGCCGGTACCCGGCAGCAGCTTGCGCAGCAGGGTGGCGAAAGCGTAGTCATACTGGTAGGCCGCCAGCGTGGTGGAGACGGTGTAACCGGTGATATCGGCACGGGCGGCAGCCGTAGCAGCCTTTTCGGCCTCCAGGATTTCCTTGGCTTTGGCAGTACGCTCTGCAATCTGAGCTGCGGGGATAGCACTCAGCTGGGCAGCCAGGGCATCCACGGTGGGAATGCTGTCAGCGGCACCGACCGTCTGCAGGTTCTTGCGAATCAGCTCCACGGAAGCAGCGGCCGAATCCTCGCGCACCAGACGGTTGGCAGCGATATCGAAGATAACCTTTTTGCCGCTGGTAGCAGCATCCTTCTCTGCCTTCTGAATGATAGCGGCCGCATTGCTGTCGGCCTTGGCGGCTAGATCACCGCGGTACAGGTTGTAGGCCAGAATGCCGGGGATAATCACCACAAAGGGGATGAGCAGCTTGAGGAATGCGGCAAAGACGATACCGAGCTGACCTTCCTCCAGGCTCTTGGAGGCCAGGGTACGCTGCATGATGTACTGGTTAAGCCCCCAGTAGAAGAAGTTGGGAATCCACAGACCCAGCAGGTACACCGTCCAGGGCATCACGGGGTCGGAGGCCTCGCGCATCATGTGCAGCTTGCCGCCGATACCGTTGGTTGCACCGCTGACTTCGCCGGCGTTGAGGTTCACCAGGCGGTTAAGGCCATCGCAGAACTGGGAACCGGTGGAAGCCATGGCCTCGGCGGTGGTATTGGCCGTGGTGGACGCCGTGGCCAGCACCTCCTGCGGCACGGTGTTGAACGCACCCAGAGCCATGATGGCAAAATATGACACCACGCCGCCGCCCACAATCAGAGCGGCACCCCAGATGAGGTCGGTCCAGGCACAGGCTTTCAGACCGCCCACATACACATACACCGTGGCAGCACCGGCAATGATGAGACAGCCGGTGGTGACGGACAGGTCAAAGTAAATGGAAACCACGCTGGCACCGGCGTAAATAACGGCGGCGGTGGGCACACCCACGAGAATCAGCAGGTTCACGAAGGCCATGGCCACGCGGGCAACGCCGTTGTAGCGCTCCTCCAGGAACTGGGGAATCGTGAATACACCGCGCTTGAGCAGCATGGGCAGGAAGGTGAAGGCCACAATCACCAGCACGATGGCGGCCAGCCATTCATAACCGGCAATGGCCAGTCCCAGCCAGTCGGCAGACTGGCCGCTCATGCCCACGAACTGCTCCGTGGAGATATTGGCTGCCAGCAGGGAGAAGCCCACCAGCCACCAGCTCAGACCGCGACCAGCCAGGAAGTAATCGGCGGCCCCTTTCTCTTCCTTGTTTTCCGTGCTTTCACCGGAGTCCGAAGACTTCCAGATACCGAGGCCGATGACACCGACCACGACCACACAGAACACAATCATCTCCCAGAGCGGGAGCACATCCACGGTGGCGGCTGCAGCCCCGGCATCCTGTGCCATGGCGGCACCGGACATGAGGGCGAGCGCTCCGAACAATGTCATGAGTTTCTTCATAAGTATGTGTTGTTGTTGAGAATTTATGCCTGCCAGAGCACCCGGGCACCATCGCCGGGGCGGGTGATGAGGTAATCCGTCTCGATACCGAGGGCATTGCGATAGGCCTCAATCATCTCCTGCGCCACCTGCTCCACATCGCTGCTCTTGACCAGCGCCACGATGCAGCCGCCGAAACCGCCGCCCGTCATGCGGGCACCGTATACGGAAGCGGCAGAGGGTATCGTATCACTGAGGCTCACCAGCGTGTCCACTTCGGCACAGGATACTTCGAAATCGTCTTTCAGAGACGCGTGGGAACCGCGCATGGCCACACCGGCGGCATCCCAATCGCCCTTCTGCAGAGCCTCTGCAAAGGCTGCCACGCGCAGGTTCTCGCCAATGACGTGGCGGGCGCGGCGGTAGCAGAGGTCACCCAGCTCAGCCTTCTTCTCTTCCAGCATCTCCAGTGTTGCCTCACGCAGGGAGGGAACGCCGAGAATAGCGCAGGCATCCTCACAGTTCTTGCGGCGGGCGGCATATCCACCGTCGGCCAGAGAGTGTTTCACGGCAGAATCAATCACCAGCACGCTTACTTCAGGGTCCATCATGGGAATAAGTTTGTAGGACAGATCCTTGCAGTCCAGCATGAGGGCGTGATCCTTCTTACCGTTGGCAGAGATGAACTGATCCATGATACCGCAGGGTACGTTCACGAACTCATGCTCTGTAGCCTGGCCAATGAGGGCGCGCTCAGTCGGCGTCACCTCTGCCCCGCAGAGGGCGGCCAGAGCCGTGCAGGCAGATACCTCAAACGCTGCGCTGGAGGAAAGACCGCCGCCGCGCGGCACATTGGAATCAATGAGCATATCCACCGCCGGAACGGAAATACCACGACGCTCCAGCATGCAGATAACGCCGCGCACGTAGTTGCTCCAGAAGGGCTCACCGGGCTTGGTCGCGTCGGCCGGGTCAATCTCAATCATCGTATCACCCAGCGCACCAATCCAGCGGTGTTTGCCGGTGGGAGAGGGGGCCACCGCGACAACGTTGATGTTGTTGAGCGCCATCGGCAATACAAAGCCATTGTTGTAGTCTGTATGTTCGCCAATGAGGTTCACACGACCGGGCGAAGCCGCCACAACCGTCGGCTTGTGACCGAAGTATTCTTCAAAGTACGGGGAAATGGTTTCCACGCTTATTTCGCGTTGTTCTAAATCCATAGCAAAGAGCTTTTACCATATTCGTTACCAAATGTAAACCATAAATTCAGTAAAAAAGCCGCTCTGTTCCCAATTAGTGGAAACAGGCGGCCTGTGAAGTGGTTGAAGCCCCACCCACGCGGGGTGTTTACTTTTTCTTGCAGGACTTCTTGGCGCAGCTCTTCTTCGCCACCGTCTTGAATACGGAAGACGGCTTGAAGGAAAGCGTGGAGGATGCGGCAATCTTCATGGCAGCACCGGTCTGCGGATTGCGACCTGTGCGAGCAGCGCGGGTCTTCATCTCAAACGTACCGAAACCGACAAGCTGAACCTTTTCTTTGCGTGCAGATTCGCCGATTGCAGCCAGAACAGCGCTCAGAGCGGTCTCTGCGCACTTCTTCGTGGCTCCCTCACCAAGCTTGGCCTGAATAACGTCAACAAGTTGAGTCTTGTTCATAGGGCTCTATCTTAGCATGCTACGTTCTCATTTCAAGAGAAAAAATAATAGAGATGCTCATTTTTTTGAAAAAAATGAGCATCCTGTGCCGGAATTCGGTCACAGGATGCTCTAAATGCGGTATTGTGAGGGAACAATTTACCATTTCAGGGCTGAAATAGCCGCTTTCATCTCGCGAACGGCGGCTTCCAGCCCGATGAAGACAGCGCGGGAGATGAGCGTGTGCCCGATGTTGAGTTCTGTCAGATGGGGGACAGCGGTCAGCTCGGACAGATTGGACACCTGAATGCCGTGACCGGCGTGTACCTCCAGTCCCAGTTGATGAGCCAGTTCGGCTGCCGCAGCGAGCCGTGCCGTCTCCGCCGCGCGTGCAGCTCCCAGACTGTTGGCAAAGCGGCCGGTATGCAGCTCAATCATGGGGGCGCCAACCTTTGCACTGGCGCGCACCTGTTCCTCCTCCGGATCGATGAACATGCTGACCCGGCTGCCGTTGGCCATGAGGGCGGCCACCAGAGGACGCAAATCCTCGAGATGTCCGGCTACATCCAGTCCGCCCTCCGTGGTGACCTCCTGGCGCCGCTCCGGCACCAGGCAGACGAAATCCGGCCTGAGGGACAGGGCTACATCGAGCATGGCAGCCGTAGCTCCCATTTCCAGGTTGAGTGGCAGATCTATCTCCTGCCGCACGGCGAAGGCATCGGCATCCTGCATGTGGCGGCGGTCTTCACGGACATGAAGGGTGATGGAATCAGCCCCGCCGGCTTTGGCGGCACGCGCGGCTTCCAGAACGGAGGGTTCAGCATTGTGCGCCTCAGGCATCCCGGCGTAACGCGCCTGGCGCAGCGTGGCCACGTGGTCGATATTGACTCCTAATAACATAGTGATGTAGTGATATGATGGAAATGGCTCAAACAGTAAGGGGCTCCCGGCTATGACACCGGAAGCCCCCTGAAAGTTGAATCCTCTTTAGTGGAGGAAGTGGCGGGCTCCGGTGAACACCATGGCGATACCTGCGGCATCGGCAGCGGCGATGACTTCCTCATCGCGGATGGACCCGCCGGGCTGGATGCAGGCGGTAGCGCCGGCATCGATAGCCGTCTGGAGTCCGTCAGCAAACGGGAAGAGACCGTCGGACGCAATGACGCTGCCCTGCAGGTTGAGTCCGGCCTGGCCGGCCTTCCATACGGCAATCTTGGCCGAGTCCACGCGGCTCATCTGGCCGGCACCGATACCCAGTGTGCCGTTCTTATCGGTGAAGACGATAGCGTTGGAGTGTACCTGTTTGCAGACGCGCCAGGCGAAGCACATGGCTTCGAGCTCTTCTGCCGTGGGGACACGCTTGGTCACGACCTTGGCTTCCAGATTGTCCAGCCCCATGACATCGGCATCGCGCTTCATCGTCATCAGACCGCCGGGAGCGGTGCGTACCATGGGGGTCTTGCAGAACTCTGCCCAGGCTTCCATATCGATGCGCATCACGCGGCAGTTCTTCTTCTTCTGCAGGATGGCGCGAGCCTCCGGCTCATAATCCGGAGCGATGATGACATCGGTGAAGATGGCGCCTACGATGCGGGCCAGCGCCTCGGTCATCGGACGGTTCATCACGATGACACCGCCGAAGGGAGCCTGCGTATCCGTCTGGTAGGCACGCTTCCAGGCTTCCACGAGGTCTTCGTCATCCTGACCCACGCCGCAGGGATTGGTGTGCTTCAGGATACCGACGGTCGGACGGCGGAAGTTCATGATGAGGGAGGCGGCGGCATCCAGATCCAGGATGTTGGTGTAGGAGAGCTCCTTGCCCTGCAGCTGGGTGAAGATTTTCTCAAAGTTGCCGTAGAGCATGCTGTCCTGGTGGGGGTTATCACCATAGCGAAGCTCCTGGCAGAAGGGCAGGGAGATACTGAGGTTGGCGCGGGTGCTGTCCTCGGCACGGTGCCCCAGGTAGTTGGAGATGGCGTTGTCGTAAGAGGAGGTGCGCATGAACACCTTGACGGCCAGCTTCTCACGCGTCTTGAGCGTGGTGCAGCCCTGGTGGTTCTCCATCTCCTCCAGCACGGTGTCATAGTCAGCCGGGTCGGAAACCACGGTCACGGCGCTGTAGTTCTTGGCCGCAGAGCGCAGCATGGAGGGACCACCGATATCAATCTTCTCGATAGCCTCAGCCAGCGTCACGCCCTCCTTGGCGATAGTCTCCTCGAAGGGGTACAGATTCACGCAAACGAGGTCGATGGTGGGGATGTTGTTATCCTGAGCCTGTTTCTGATGCTCTTCGAGGTCACGGCGTTGGAGCAGACCGCCGTGCACCTTGGGGTGCAGGGTCTTCACGCGGCCATCAAACAGCTCCGGCGCACCGGTGTAATCAGAAATCTCCGTCACGGGCAGCCCCAGCTCCAGCAGATAGCGGCAGGTGCCACCGGTGGAAATGAGCTGTACCCCCTGGGCTACCAGCCCCTTGGCGAACTTATCAAGCCCTGTCTTGTCCGATACGGACAGCAGAGCGCGCTGAATTTTTAACGTTTCCATGTGTTAAATGATTGATGTTCTCCGACAAGCGGTAACGCACAGTACACTTTTTTTTCTCAAAAAGCAAGCCTAAAAACCCGGGGGTATCTGTTTTACGCTCGTCGCGCGTAGGAGGACTGTGTCGGGCTGCACGCGTGCACAGCCGTTCTCAGCCCGGCCTGATACAGAGCAAAGGACGAGTCGCGCTACTCTCGCTGCAGCTATCTCTTTGTCTTTTTCATTTCTCGTTCCTCCGCTGAGAAGGAGATAAGTAACCCTTTCGGCCGGAGTAATACATGGGAAGATGATACCCCGGATGCTTTCTCAGGAGCGGAGCCCGCGGGTCGTGATGCGCTCCCGCAGATAGTGGAGCAGTTCCAGTCGGCCGTTGGCCAGCACGGATTCGGAGCAGAGCTGAAGTCGGCATGCCGATGCGGCTGCCCGGGTCGTGGCGGTGGCGGCGATGTCGCGTACGCGGAATCCCTCAGCCGCCAGTGCGGCGAAACGGTTCTCAAATTCCTCACGGTTTTCCACGATGATGTTGACACCGAGATGTTCGAGTGCACGGGGCATCCATGCGCGTAGTGCGGCTGTACTGAGCTGCAGGGGGCAACCGGCTTTCAATGCTGCCATCAGCAGTATGCTCAGATCCACATCCGTCATCGTCTTTTCAACGCGCAGACAGAGTGCCACAGGGTGATAGCTCAGCGTTGTGACAAAATGCGGCGAGGCGCTCAGCGTGTGTTCAACGCCGAACTCTTTCTCCCACCAGTAGGCGATGGAGTCGGCGGCGGCTCCGAGACGCGTCGTTTCATCGGGGGTGGGCTTGGGGGAGAGAGCCTCCCAGGGGGTGAATACGAGGTTACGCTGCTGGCTGCGAGTCTGGGGGCGCGCATTCTCCTGCCAGCTGCTCAGAGCCGTGATGAAGTTGCGGCCATTGAGCATGGGGGATGCCGTACCCCAGCCCCCCATGGGGAGTACGCCGGGCTGAGCGGTGGGGCTGCAGTTAATCGCTACGTTGCCGGTGCCGACCTGTCGACTCCAGTCAGCAATCTCAGGCTCGTCATTTGAATACAGGATGGATGCATATCCGCTGCCCAGCTCTGCCTGCAGAGCCAGAGCCTGTGACGTGTTCTCTACGCGGACGAGCCCGATGACGGGGACATGATGCGCGGTCAGGGTGAACACGCTGCCGGGGAGAACTCCGGTGCGGACGCCGGGGTACCAGGTCTGGGAGCCTATTTCATCAGTGTGCGGCTGTACGAGCCAGCTTTCGTTGCTTTCGAGGCGGGTCAGCAGCTCTTCCTGTTCGCGGGTGGGGCGATGGATGAGCGGTCCGAGTTGCCCGCCCTCCAGATGCCCGGGTCTGGCGCTCAGGGAATGTACGTAATCCCGGAGAGCGTTCATGAAGCCCTGATTGTCGTAGATCGTGCTGTGCACCAGGACAATATTGGGGGTGTCAGGACTTTGACCTGCTCTCTTGCAGGCGAGTTTGGCCAATTCCGGAATAGCCTGGTGCCAATTCGCCGAAGAGGCCAGATAGGCGATGCTGCGGCCGAAACCGCCTCCCAGCAGGGGGCGCTCCGGTGCGCGGGTGTCGAGAGCTGATAAGGTGCGGCGGCTGCCTCTGATAATCAGGCCGTTAACGGACGGGTCGCACATCAGCGCGTCTGCAATCTGGTTGTCCGGGCAGGCTACCATTTGCAGGCGGGGGGAGGACATGCCGATTTCTGCCAGCAACTGAGTCAGTCTGTTCGCCAGCAGGACATGATGGAATGATGGTTTGTAGACGACGGCGTTGCCGGTCACCCACGCTGCCGCGATGCCGGACATAGCCCCGGAGAGTGGGTGTGCTCGGTCGGGAGCCACTACGATGACTCCCAGAGGGGTGGCGATAGTCCCATCGTACAGACCGGGGGAGATGATGCTCTGCTCGTAGAAACGACAGGCGTCGATGGCATCGCGGAGTTCGGTGTCGGCTTCTTCCAGGGTGAAGCCGCCGTCGCGAATGAGCAGGGCGATGAGCTCGCTCTCATTTTTCTCCAGTAACCGCGCGGCTTGCAGGAGGTTCATGCGGAGGTCTTCCTGCATGGGCTGCATCTGTACGGCCGATTGTGCTGCCAGGGTCAGTATCTGCCGGATGCTGTCGAAGTCAGCTGAAGTGAAGCGGTAGTCCTCCATACCCGGAGCCGAGAGCGAGCGTTTGATGCAGCTGATGGGTGTTGGGATCTCCTTCTCGTTGATGGTGTGGGGTATAGGCGGTACTGTGCGCTCGACTTCTGCCCGAGCGGCTGCTTGCAGGGTGTCGATTCTGTTGCGGTCGGTCAGGCGGCTGAGTGGGGTAGCGGAGAAGGTGCTGTTTTCCTGTCTGGTGCCGGGGCGTTCCTGCGTGACGTCCTCACGCCCGCTGAGGGCAGCCAGGAATTGCTGGCGCATGCGACCCCACCCCATGCCGCCGGGATCAGGTGCAGCACCGGCCGTCAGCACACCGTCCGGGCGGGCAAGCTCCTGAACCAGCTCCAGGAGATAGGCGTCGAATCCGGCCTCATCGTGTTTCTGAGCGATGGCAGTGGAGAGGGTGACGCGGGCACCTTCGCGTCCGAGGAGTCTGGCGACATGATCTGCCAGCCCACAGATGAAGCAGAATTCGGGCATTCCTTCACGCCCGTTTCTTGCCCAGTCCAGCAGCGCATAGGCGATATCGAAGAGATTGTGGGTACCGATAACGGGCGTAATGGCTTTGGGCTTAGCCTGGATGGCTGTATGAACCAGGGTCTTGTAGCGAGTCTCAGTCTCTGCTTTACTGCGGCTGACGGGATTGGCTTCGCCGTGGCGGAAGCTGTTTTCCTGCTCTCGCGTCAGGTGAGAACCCTTGACCAGAAGCAGCTTGATGGGGCTGGCTCCTTTCGCGGCCCGCGAGCCGGCCCAGTCTGTCAGATCCCGCAGGATGGCCGGGCTGTTTTTCAAATAAGCCGGCAGCTCCAGGATGGCGTTGGTATGGTGGAACTCTTGCTTGCTCAGGGCGAGCTTGAATGCCTCAACGACCACGCCCAGGGTCAGCGAATTCTCGCACTGTATCAGAATGGGGCGATTCCCACCGCTCTTGACCGCCAGCCGGAATAATCCACGGAACTTATCTGCCAGCTCGGTGGCTCCCTTCCCGGGAGCGTACGGAGACAATGTGGGGCAGAGTCGGTGCGGCTGGACAACGATACCGAGAGCTTCAGGCTTGGAGAGGATGGTCTCCAGGTGGCTCAGGTAGCGCGCGGCGCTTTTGTCTCCGAAAACCTCCGGCGCCAGGGGATGAAGTGCCGGTGTCAGGTGAAGTTTGGCCCACTCGCGAACCCGGCGGTTGACTTTATCCTCCTGAGCAGGCAGTGTCAGGCCGCCGAAGGTAGAGCGAAAGATGCGCTGCACTTCTGCGAGTGCTGCGGATTGCATGCTGTGCGATGCCATGGCTGCGGCTTTGAGGCGCAGTTTGCCCATGGTGCTGAAGATGGAGGGGATGCCGCCGTACTCGCTGATGAGTGCACGGAGATTACCGGCCTGCTCTTCCGGGGAGGAAAGATGCAGCACCCGGGCACTGAGCTCACGGACAAAACGGCAGTTTTTTTCGTCCGTTGCCATGCGGTGCAATGCGGAGAGCAGGGTGCGCTCGTCGGAATGCATCTCCTTATTGGTGGCGATGAGGAGCTCCTGAGCCAACTCGGTCGCCTGCTGGGCAAGCGTACGGTCATCCGGCTTGCGTTTCCCGGCATTGGCGAGTGTTGCGTTGATGTCAAGGGCTCCCATAAGTACCGTCCATTCTATCGCGTGCGCGTCCTCTAGGCAAGAGCAAAGTGCGGCTTGCTTTTTTGAAGCGCGTCAGCCCTCGATTTCTTCCCACTTGATTATTTCGGGGAGAAGCTGAGTGATGAGTTGCTGTAGCGTAGTGTCTGCTTCTTTTTCTGTAAGGTTGAGATGGGGCGACCAGTAGGTGCCTGCCTGGAAATAGGCCCAACTCTGAACCTGTCCCCGAAACATTCTGTCCTTGATATCCTGCCATGTTCGGATGATATGGTTGTGTGTCAGACGCCCATGCCCCACGAACACGTAGTAGTGAATGAATGATAATTTCTTATCCGGTAGTTCGTCGTTGGGCAGCGTGGAGCCCAATCGTGTAAGTGTTAGCTGCCGACCATCTCTGAGTGTCAGTTGGTGGACGGAAGATTGCAGGTTGATATGTCCCTGAGAGGGGAGACAGCGCTCCGGACGGTGAATGGAGTTGTTCAGATCCGATCCGGAAAAGACCAGTGAAACGTGGACGGGAGGCGCTTGTTTTTCCCAGTACACACGTCGCAGTCGGTAGTAATCGGCCTTGCTGAACCGGGTGTCTTTTGCGAGGAGGCTGCGCTCGCGCTCGCTCTCCTGCCGACGTTCTGCCCGCCAGCCTTCCAGCTCAAGCCCCAGTGGCAGTGCTTCTGTCATGCTGGCCGGAAGGTTTTGTCCGCCTTCCGGCAGAAACGGAATGCTCAGGAAGATGAGCCCCAGCAGGATAGCCGGAGCCAGTGCCTTGATGATTGTTGTCATGCGACCTCCTTTCCTTCTTGCTGACGGCGAATGACTACTTTGCGCCGCTTGAAAAACAGAAGTTCGCCTATCAGCAGGCTGTGGATGACAAACAGACCGCAGAGGCAGGCGGGGAAGAAAAGGGTGAGGCCGGACCAGTCGTGCCAGGTTTTTCCGGCAAAGGAGGAATCAACGTATTCGGCAAGAATGAAGATGCTGGACACACGGAAAGCATTGGCCACGATGGCGAGGGGAATGGTGCTCAGGACGAAGAGCCCGCGTTTCCACCAGGTGAGCCGGTCTGCCAGGAAAGCCCAGGGAAGAGCCAGCATCAGCAGGCTTTTCAGTGAGTTCATACCGGAACATCCGCCGGCTATATTGAACGCATCCCACTTGCCAGAGACGGAGATGATGTTTGTTCCTTCCACGATGGTTTCAACCCCGAACAGAGCTGCCCCCCAATGGGCGGCTTTGGTTGCCAATAGCTGCATCCAGACAGTTGCCTGCTCCACGCCGGGTGGAATACCGTAGATGAGGAGATAGCAGAAAGGAAAGGCGCAGTGCAGCATGGCTCGCTTGCCCCAGTAGCACCAGGTGATGCCGGCCAGCAGCGGAGGAAGCATGTAGATACCGAATCGGAATTGCAGCGAGCGTGCAGCGACGACAGCAATGAACCCACCCAGTGCCACAAGCCACAAGCCTTGCAGGCTCCCCCGGTGAGGTCTGCCGCGTTCTTTTATCCCTACGTGATAGAGCATGTAGACGACCGCCAGCAGGGGGATGGCGTTCTCTAAAGAGCCGCCCTCAGAGAATGTGATGCTGTAAATAACACCGGCTATACTGATGGCTCCGGAGAAGAAGATATCTAATCCGCACAAGAACCATCCGATTAGCCCCATGCACGAGAAAAATCCAACCAATTCCCATAAGCCTAAGCCAAATAGGAGCTTTTTTCTCGGAGATGTGTCAGATTGCATGGTCGAAAAAAACGAGGTATAACTGCTTTTAGTATTGCAATTTTCGCAAAAATGTCAAGAATAGTTGCGCACACGCATACTCAACATCATGAAAATCATCAGCGGTACCGCACACCCCCAGTTAGCAGCCGATATTGCCAAAGTCCTGGGTCTTCCCCTTTGTAATGCCAAGGTTAATACGTTCCCCGATGGCGAAAGCTTTGTGCAGATTGAAGAGTCTATTCGTGGCGCGGACGTGTTCGTTGTCCAGCCGACATGCCCGCCGACTAACCACAACCTGATGGAGTTGCTGGTGATGGTGGACGCCATCCGTCGCGCCAGCGCCAGCCGAATCACGGCAGTCATGCCCTTCTACGGCTATGCTCGTCAGGATCGTAAGGACAAACCCAGAGTACCCATCACCTCCAAGCTGGTTGCGAACCTGCTGACGGCTGCCGGTGTGGATCGAGTGTTGACCATGGATCTGCATGCTGCTCAGATTCAGGGGTTCTTCGAAATCCCGGTGGATCACCTCTACTCTGTGCCGGTGCTTATCAAGCATTTGAAGAACACCTACGTCAAGGACATGAAGAACCTCGTCGTGGTCTCTCCCGACATCGGCGGTGTCAAGAACGCCAAGAGCTATGCCAACATCCTTGGTACCGAGCTTGCCATCGTGGCCAAACAACGTATCTCTGCCACAGAGGTAAATGCCCACGCCGTTATCGGCAATGTGAAAGGCAAGGATGTCCTCATGGTAGATGACATGACGGAGTCCGGCGGCACGCTTTGCGCAGCAGCCGAGGTGCTCAAGCAGCATGGAGCTGCTCGTATCTTTGCTGCCGTTTCTCACGGTGTGCTCAACGAGAAGGCTCGCACCCGCCTGGCCTCCAGCCCCATCGAGCGTCTCTTGACGTCCGACTCTGTTCCCATGGCCTATGGTGACCAGGTCGATACTGTGAGCATCGCGCCGTTGCTGGCTCAGGCCATTGCCAATATCCACAACAATGCATCGGTGACCCACCTGTTCGAGGTGTAAGCCGGAGGTCTACATTTTTTCATTCAAGCCACCCCCGGTTGTGCTACCGAGGGTGGCTTGGTGTCTGCCCTCCCCATTACCGTTCGTTAGCGCAACCGGACGCGTTTCCGGACACAATCGATTTTTGACGGGATAGGGTATACGCAAGGCGGCCTTGCCTTTCCCTCGATTTCTGTTATCATGTGGGCTCGTCACATGCATCGACCGGAAAAGAATTACAATAAAACACTGATTGCCTGCTACCTTGGATTCGTCACTCAGGCAATTACCGCGAATTTTGCCCCTCTCCTGTTTCTGACCTTCAGAGACGCCTATGAAGTTTCGCTTGAACAAGTCGCCCTCATCCCCTTTACTTTCTACCTGACACAACTTCTTGTTGACCTGGCAGCTACGAGATACGCCGATAGGATTGGTTATCGGGCGTGCGTGGTCGTGTCTCAAGTCGTTTCTGCGCTTGGTCTCGTGCTCATGGTGATATTACCGGATATAGTCTCATCACCGTTTCTGGGGATTCTTATATCTGTCGTGCTCTATGCCGTTGGCAGCGGTCTCATCGAAGTCCTCGTAAGCCCCATTGTAGAAGCATGCCCCTTCAAGAACAAGGATGGGATGATGAGTTTGTTACATTCTTTTTACTGCTGGGGAGCGGTGGCAGTCATCATCGGTTCTACGGTCTTCTTCGCCCTATTTGGCGTTGAAAATTGGAAAATCCTCGCTCTTTTCTGGGCGGTTATTCCTTTTGCTAATACATTCAATTTTCTTACATGCCCCATCGAGCGGCTTTCTGAGAGCAAGGAGGACAACCCCACGCACAAATTGTTGCGTCTCCCGCTCTTCTGGCTTCTCGTCCTTCTCATGATCTGCTCCGGCGCATCGGAGGCCACCATGGCACAATGGTCATCTGCTTTCACCGAATCAGCATTGGGTGTATCAAAGACTATCGGCGATTTGGCCGGTCCCTGTCTGTTTGCCGCGTTTATGGGCGTATCCCGCCTGCTTTACGGCAAGATGAGTGCCCGGCTTCATTTGGTAAAGACGATGCTGCTATCGGGGAGCCTGTGCGGTATCTGCTATTTTGTTGCAGCTCTTGCATCGCTTCCCGTTATCGGATTAGCGGGCTGCGCTTTGTGCGGACTTGCCGTCGGCATCATGTGGCCGGGTACGCTCAGCATTGCATCTCAGAAATGCCCCTTCGGCGGTACTGCTATGTTCGCCTTTCTCGCTCTGGCTGGTGATTTAGGGGCAACCCTGAGCCCGACAATGGTCGGCTACATTTCAGAACTTGCTGATGGCAATCTGAAATCCGGCCTCCTTGTCGCATCAGCCTTTCCCCTCCTGCTCGTCCTGAGCCTGCTTTTGATAAAAAATACAAAGTCAGCGAGGACATCCATCGGCGCAGAAGTGCCAGAGAGCATGCCCCACACATGAGAGGATGATGGGCTCCTCTGCGTTTCTTGCGTCCCTGGGTCATTCCACAATTATTGCAGAAGAGCAAAAAAAAGATAATTAAATAACCCTCTAACGAATTGAGCGCTAGAGGGTTATAAGTAATAGGGCCGGTGGGGTTCGAACCCACGACCAAAGGATTATGAGTCCTCTGCTCTAACCGCTGAGCTACAGCCCCGCACAGATGGTAAGGGATGGCAGAGGGGATTGCAAGAAGAAAATGAGGGTGTTTGCGTCATGCAGGGATGTTTTGGGCGGACTTGCCTGTAAAGCGGAGGAACTGAGGGGCGGAAAAAACGCATCGTTCGGCCCGGATTCTTTCTTCCGAAACGCAGGCGGGAAAGAAGCTGTTGTTCTCAGTCCGGCGATGCGATGTCTCCGTTCATCAATTGTACGCATACGAGCCGTCCGGGCGGGTGAATGCCTCTGCAATATCGTTTGCTACAATGGGAGCCGTTTCTTCATATCGCTGATAGCTTGCTTTGATGAGTCTGTACGTTCCTCTGCCGCCTTCGTATGTTGCTCCGTAATTGGTTCTGTGGCCGAGTTCGTTCAGAAGCCATGCCAATGCTTCTGCCGGGATGGATTTGTTGCACTTTCTTAATTCCGAGGCAATGGCGGCAACGGCTTGATATTTAGAGGCCGCTCCGACCCTGCAGTATGAAAAAGTCTCTGCCACCCGGGCTGAATCCCTGACATGAGGTTCCCAATGGCGTATGCATGTGAGCTTCTGCAGAAGCCCTGCAGCGTCCATCAGTTCCTTGATGGCGGCAACATATCCGGCGGCTTTCAGTGCGGAGAATTTTTGATTCACAGGGTGGGGGATATTGATTATCAGTTTTTCATCGGATGTTTTCCATGCTCTGACGGTGCTGTCCGATTTATTGCCGAGCGGTAGAGCTTCTCTGTCTTTTGTGCTGAGGAGGTATTTGTCGCAGTCCGCTTTCCCGCAGGTAATCAGCGTCATGTCCGGCCGGAGGCTCTTCCTCATCATCGCAAAAGAGTTCAGATGTTTGTCTGCCGCAGCCAATGCGGCGGAATGTGCAGCCGGATTCAGCACTGTTCTGTCTAATCCGCCGGAGGAAGCGGTCTCCACCGCATGGGCATTGCCCCACGCGAAACTGCTCAGCACCGATAGTGCCGGATTGGAGCGCTTTTTTAACACATTCCAGTTGTTGATGCCGTATAAATCCGCGAGCAGGTACATGACAAAGCCCCAGTACTTATACCGGGTCATCGGCCCCTGAGTCCAGCCTACGTAATCGCATTGCTGAAAGGCGGACATATCCCATGCTTTTTCCCAATTCCCCGATTCTGCATCATGGAGGAATTCGTTCAGCCAGCCTTTCCAGCCATAGGTTTCCTTACCCACGAAGGCCATTTTGACAGCGGCTGATTCATATCCCGTACCGTATTGCGGCAGGAATACATACGGAATCCCCTTGTATGCCTCCGGAGAAAATTCGTTTCCCCGAAGCTCCGTTGCAAACGAACGGAGCTTTTCCGTATAGGTAGTCATGTATCCATTCATGGTATCGGCAGGCATTATAGAACAATTTCGGAGCAAAACACCCCCAAAAACAGGCGAACCTGATGTTCCGCACGTCACACAATGAAAGAACACCTTTTCTGATTGTAAATGACTCCTGTGGGTGGGCGGCTTACAGGAATCGTTTGATGCGGCGGCATACTTCCTCCACATTGTCCCGGCTGTTGAAGGCAGAAATGCGGAAGAAGCCTTCACCATGTGCACCGAACCCTGCACCCGGGGTGATGACTACCAGTGCTTCGCGGAGCATTTTATCGAAGAAATCCCAGCTTTTCATGCCCTCCGGGGTTTGTACCCAGATGTATGGAGCATGGATGCCGCCCCAGACGTTCAGGCCGACGGACATACAGGCGGCTCGCAGCAGCCCGGCATTGCTGAGATAGAAGTCAATGAGTGATTTTGTCTGTTCCAAACCTTCGTCGGTAAAGAGTGCCGCAGCTCCGCGTTGAACGATATAGCTTGCACCGTTGAATTTGGTGCCGGTACGGCGCTTCCAGAGCTCGGAGACGGAAATTTTGTTCCCCGCCGCATCTCTGCCCCTAAGCTCCTTTGGTATCACAACATATCCGCAGCGCACGCCGGTGAACCCACCCTGTTTGGAGAAGGATCGGAACTCGATAGCGCATTGACGGGCTCCGGGGATAGCGTAGATGGAGGAGGGAATGCTCGTATCGCTGATAAATGCCTCGTAGGCGCCGTCATATAACAGAATGCTATCGTTTGCCAGCGCGTAGTTTACCCATTCTTGCAGTTGTTCGTATGTGGCAACAGCTCCCGTGGGATTGTTGGGAAAACAAAGGTATATCAAATCTGCATGTTGTGCAGGGACTTGGGGCACAAAATTGTTCTCCGGGATGCAGGGCAGGTACACCAGACCTTCGTAGGAACCATCTGGACGAGCGCCGCCGGTGTTGCCGGCCATCACGTTGGTGTCCACATACACCGGGTAGACCGGATCCGGGATGGCGATGGTGTTATTGTGTGCAAAGATATCCAGTATGTTGCCGGTATCACACTTTGCCCCGTCAGATACAAAGATTTCATC
>JAFQSQ010000044.1 GCA_017409465.1 Akkermansia sp.
GGCATAAAGCGTTGTCTCCATATAGGACATCGCTTTATGCCGCCCGCTTTCGCGGGCTCAGCATTCTCTTTGTCTTCTACGAGGCCCTGACGGGCCTCGCTACGATTATGCCGCCCATACGGGCTCAACATTCCGCTCGCTTACGCTCGCCGATTGCCCGGCAAATTCCCATCGACCGATCAATCTTTCATTGCCGGAACAATAATTGGTCAAGCGGTGCTTGACTAATCTCTGCTAGCGACCATGACTCCGCCAGCATGCGCATGTATTTGAGGTTTGTTACAGAAAACCCCTTCATATCGGGAAACTCCCGTTTAAGGTCAGCAGATAAGCGTTCAATGATTTTGCTACCCCAGCCATTTTCTTTACAACGCGTTATAATATCTGCGCCAATATTCCAATAAAGACAAACCAGCTCATGATTTACAGCTAAGGCAGCACGTTGCTGAGCAACTTGAATTTGCCGTTTGAGAGAAATAAGCCACTCGTTGTATCCTGCGTATATGGTTTCTGTTTCTGTCATCCCTGCACTAAATCTATTGCTTTATTACGTTTGTAAGAGAACGCGTCGAGTCACCATGTAACGCGGACAACAGGTCAAAACAAAAGCAAAGCTCAACCGAGAAAAGCGTTCACCCAGTGACTCATGTTGCCTCACAAAAAGCGGTCTCCGGGACTATAGCGGATAATTTGCTCAAATGAAAGGTAAAAGCACCAATTGACAAAAAAAATTACAGAAACCGTTTTTTGATAAAAAAGTTACATATTTTTTGCGATTATGGGCTTGCAAACACATTCGTTGCATGATATACTCGCCGACCGCACAAGGGGTGCGGAGTGTCACCATCATTTTCCCCATGAAAGTCGAACTCATCGAAAAAGCCGTTGAAATCGTAGGCGATAACCAGCTGCTGGTCAACATCGTTTCCAAGCGCGTGCAGCAGCTCAACCACGGTGCGGATCCCTACGTGGTCACCACGCCGGAAATGCAGTGCGGCGATATCGCCCTTACCGAAATCATTCAGGGCAAGCTGGTCTGGCGTGAGCAGACAGACGAAGAGCAGGAAGGCGTCAGCAACGAGAACACCGAGGTTGATCCCTTCGAAGCTCTGGCTCAGGAGGCCGGCGAGGCTCCCGTTGTGGAAGCGACCGTCACGCTGTAATTTCCGATATTCGGAAAAGCTTTTGCACGGCCCACTGCTCCTGCCGGAGAGTCGGGCCGTCCTTTATCCCCGCACTCACCCTATTCCGCATCCTGTATCTCTACCCATGGCTCGCAAACCTGCCCCTCAGAACAACCTCATAGCCAGCAATAAAAAAGCCGGGCGAGACTACGAAATACTCGGTAAACACGAGTGCGGCATCGAGCTGCGCGGAACCGAGGTGAAATCCATCCGCGAAGGGCGCGTCAACATCGCCGATGCTTTCGCCCGAGTGGAGAAGGGACAGCTGTTTCTCTACGGCTGCGATGTCCAGCCCTGGGAAACCGCCGGCAAGTGGTTCCAGCATGAAGCCAAGCGTCCGCGCCGTCTGCTGATGCACAAACGCGAAATTCTCAAGCTGGAAATTCAGCAGGCTCAGAAAGGCTTTGCCCTGCCCCTGCTGCGGCTCTACTGGAAAAACGGCAAGGTGAAAGCCGAACTCGGAATCGGCCGTGGCAAAACCCACCGCGACCAGCGCTACGACCTCAAAGCCCGTGTCGAATTGCGCGAAGCCCAGCGAGAAGTAACCCGTTTCAACAAAGGCTATTGAAGCCACCCTCGGGTTCATCCTCGCAATCTTTTCCCCGGTTTCTACCGACTTCTGGGCATAAAATCATACTCTTATACAGAATTGCGTGATTTTCCCCTTGTATCACCATTAAGCCGATGAAGGACATGCCCGCCACAACAGGCGAAAACGGCAAGCTAACAGGAAAGAGGGACAAAATGTCAGCAGAATCTGCATTCCCATTCCACAGCTCGTCGCATTCGATTTTTCTCCCGGAAAAAGAGCCTTGTTTTTCCTTTTCACTTGCATGATAGGGGCGGGGTATGGTACACTCCACCTGTTACACCAAACATCATCTTCTTATCTCCATGGACAAACTCATTGTAGAAGGCGGCTATAAGCTTAGCGGCACCGTCAATATCAGCGGTTCCAAAAATGCCTCTCTCCCCATTCTGGCTGCCTCCATTCTGACGGATGAACCCGTCCGTATTTCCCGCGTGCCGGATGTATCCGACACCAACTACATGATTCAGATTCTCAGCCAGCTGGGAGCCTCAGTTGAGCGCTCCAGCGGCACCGTCCGCATCGAATCCCCGGACGGCATCTCCTCCAGCGCCTCCTATGATCAGGTGCGCAAGATGCGTGCCTCTATCTGCCTGCTGGGGCCCATCATGGCCCGCATGCACCGCTGCACCCTGCCGCTGCCCGGCGGCTGCGTGATTGGTGACCGCCCGGTGGATTTGCACGTGCGCGCCATTCAGGCACTGGGTGCCCGCGTCCGCATCAAGGGCGGCAATCTGGTCATGGAAGCCCCGAACGGTCTCATCGGCACAACCGTGGATATGCGCGGCGATTCCGGTCCCACGGTTCTGGGTACGGATAACCTGATGATGGCAGCAGTGCTGGCCAAGGGCACGACAATCATCGAATCCGCCGCCCGCGAGCCGGAAGTGGTGGATCTGGCCAATTTCCTCAACAAGATGGGTGCCCGAATCGAGGGTGCCGGCTCACGCACCATCACCATTCACGGCGTAGAGAAACTGCATGGCTGCGAGCACACCGTCATTCCTGACCGCATTGAGGCCGGCACCTTCATGGTGGCCGCCGCCATGGTGAGCGATGGTTTGCAAATCAACCGCGTCTGCCGCAAACACATCCAGGCCATGGCTGATCTACTGGTTGAATGCGGCCACGTGGTCGAGTTTGATGAAGAGGGCACCAGCGTCTTTGTGAAGCCCGGCGAGCGCCCCCGAAGCGGCAAGATTCTCACCGCGCCCTATCCGGGCTATCCCACAGACATGCAGGCTCAGATGACCGCGCTCTTTGCGCTCACTCCCGGCATCAGTGTCGTGAAGGACACCATCTTCCCGCAGCGTTTCATGCACTGCTCCGAGCTCAAGCGTATGGGAGCCAATATCAAGGTCGACAACGGTACCGCCATCATCACCGGCGTGGAGGGGCTCTCCGGCGCCCCGGTCATGGCCAGCGACCTCCGCGCCTCTGCCGCCCTCGTACTGGCAGCACTGGCAGCTGAGGGCACGACGGAGATTCACCGTCTCTACCACATCGACCGTGGGTACGAAATGCTCGATGAAAAACTGATGATGCTGGGAGCCCGGGTTCAGCGCGTTCTCGATACCGATGCACGGAACATCGAGGACTGAGCAGACCTCTGCCTACCTTCCGAAAACCGATGTTCAGCACGGCTGCAACATCGGTTTTTTCTTTTTTGGGACGCACATCGTTATAACCTTGACAAAAAGGAGTTCTGATTGTATAGTGCGGCTGCATGCAGGAAGAATCGGAAGAGGAGTTTGAAGATATGGAGGATGGCGATACATCCGAAGTATCGAACAAGACCGTGATACGCCAGGGCGCGTGTATGGCGGCGCTGACTCTTCTTTTCGTGGGAGTCTGCACCTGTCATCTCTTCCGCGACCAGCTGTTGCTGCTGTGTTGCGAGAAAGGCTATACCACCCTGGCCGATATTTTCATCTCCTGCGGTGCCAACGTCAACGCCGTCACCGATGACAGCAGTTCTACACCCCTGCTGCGCGCCACCATGAACAACCACAGCGATACGGCCAACATGCTGATACACGCCGGAGCCGATATCAATGCCAAGGGGGATGACGGCAGCACCCCACTCCACTGGGCTGCCTGGGATGAGCACACCAAGATAGCAGACCTGCTCATCAAAAACGAGGCCGATATCAATGCCAGGGATGCAGAAAACCGCACACCGCTGACGAACGCCGTGGAAAACGACAACACGGAGATGGCCGAGCTGTTCATCGAGAACAAGGCCGACGTCAACGTCAAGAATCCCAACGGGCTCACTCCCATCGCCTGGGCTGCGGAAAAAGGCTATGATCACACGGCTGAGCTCCTTGTTCGCTATGGTGCCACCATCAATACCAAGGGCAAATACGATTGGACCCCGCTGCATCTGGCAGCCTGGAACGGACATGAGAAACTTACCAAACTGTTACTCCGCCATGGAGCTCAGGTGAACGTGCGTGACCAGTTTGACAACACGCCTCTGGACAAGGCAAGTTCAGCGAAAATTCGTCAACTTCTCCGCGATGCAGGTGGTAAGACCGGTAAGGAATTGCTCGCTCAGGAAGCGGAGAAGGCCGCAAAAAAGGCGAACTGATATACGGTGCGATATCTTCCCTTCACTGCTGCCGGATAGCGTTTGCTTCTGTCAGCGTTCAAATAAAAACTGTGCATCGACACGCCTCCATAGTATAATCCTCCCATGAATAGCTTGTTCAAATACGTTTCTCCCCTGTTGGTAGCAGCACTCGGACTACTGGCATCCCCCATATCGGCGCAGGATACCCCCTCGGCTGATGAATTACTGGCTGCCATGCGCGACATGACCGTCAGCCAGGGCAACCGCGATGTCGCCGGCTCCATTCGAAAAGCGCGTCAGAAAACCCCCTTCAGCCTCAGCTCACGCGGCGAAACCATCGTCTTCCAGTACAAGGAAAACGGCACTTGGAAACGATTCGACGTCCGCATCCGCGAAAAAAACGTTCAGCTTGCCCAGGTGGACGGCAACAAGGCCGTCGTGATGACTCCCGCCATGTATACCAGGACTATTGCAGGCACCGACGTATGCTATGAAGATCTCTCCCTGCGCTTCCTCTACTGGAAAGGTGGCAAAGTATTACCTGATTCTGCAGCCTCACGAATCAAGGGTCGTGACTGCTATATCCTCGAAGTTCCCAATCCGGATCCGAAGATTGGTCAGTTTGCCTGGGTACGCATCTGGGTCGACAAAGAAAACGGCACCTCTTGGCAGATTGACGGCTACGGTCGCGATGGTAAGCTCAAAAAACGCTTCAGTATTACCTCTGTCCAGAAACTGGATGACGGAACCTGGTTCTTCAAGCAGATGAAACTTGAAATCCGCAATCCCAAGGATCCCAACCGCACCATTGCCCTCAATTATCTGGACATGGACGATCTTCCCGCCAAGCGCTGATGCTGCGCCTGCTCTTCAGATTCACGGTCGTACTGCTGCCGCTGTACCCATTTGCCCTCGCCACAGAAGTGGTCATGGAATGGATGGGCAGCGGTCGCACCGTGCATGGCATCCTCCTGCTGTTGGCTTGCCTGGCAGCCCTCGCCCTGATAGAGGGACTTCTCTTCCATTTCTGGCTCCTGCCAGCCTGGGGGCAGGCTATCAGCGAACGCCTCTACGGCGGATCCTACCTGCCCGAAGAGGATAACCTCGCTCTACTGGCTGCCCGAATCCGCAAAAGCGAAGATGCTGCACTTCTGCCGGAGATGCGCCGGCTCGTCCTCATCCAGCACCGCCGTACCCGCGGCTGGCTTGAGCTGGCCCGACTCCAACAGGACGTCGCTCACGACCATCCGGCGGCGCTTCAAACCCTGTTGGAGGGTGCTGACTCCGTGAGCGACCGCGAAGACCGGGCCATGCTGCTCTACCGCGCCGCCATGCTTGCCTCTACTCACCTGCAAGCAGATTCACGCGCAGAAGAACTCTTCTCACGAGCTGCACGTCTCTACCCACGTACCGTCTACGGCAAACGTGCTGCCGAAAAATCCTCCCTCTGAACACCCATCTCGTATTTTTTGAAGAATATCCAAATAGCCTATTGACAAGGTAGGTTGTTAACGCTATATTTATCTTACCTACCGGACAGGTAGTTATCGCAATGAACACATACCGATTCGAGACCCTGCAGCTGCATGCGGGGCAGGAGGAGGCCGACCGTGCCACAGGAGCACGTGCCGTGCCGATATACGCCACGACATCCTACGTCTTCCGCGACTGCGAACACGCCGCCGCGCGGTTCGGGCTCCGCGATTCGGGAAACATATACAGCCGCCTGACCAACAGCACCCAGGAGGTACTGGAGAAGCGCATGGCAGCCATGGAGGGTGGAGTGGCCGCGCTGGCTCTGGCTTCCGGGGCGGCGGCCATCACCTACACATTACAGGCGCTGGCGCAGAACGGCGGCCACATCGTGGCGCAGAAGACCATCTACGGCGGCAGCTACAACCTGCTGGCGCACACCCTGCCCAACTTCGGTATCACCGCTGATTTTGTGGATATCCATGACCCGGCCGCCGTGGAATCGGCCATCCGGCCGAACACACGAGCCATTTACATTGAAACACTGGGCAACCCGAACAGCGATATCCCCGATATGGAAGCCCTGGCAGAGCTGGCTCACCGGCACGGGCTACCGCTGGTGGTGGACAACACCTTCGGCACACCCTACCTCATCCGACCTCTGGAGTACGGCGCAGATATCGTGGTGCATTCGGCCACCAAGTTCATCGGTGGGCACGGCACCACGCTGGGCGGTATCATCGTGGATGGCGGCAGCTTCGACTGGGCGGCCTCCGGCAAGTACCCGGCGATATCGGAGCCGCACCCGTCCTACCACGGCGTGAGCTTTACAGCGGCAGCGGGCGCAGCGGCCTTCGCGGTCTATGTTCGTGCCATTCTGCTGCGCGACACAGGCGCCTGCATTTCCCCCTTTGCGGCCTTCCAGCTGCTCCAGGGAGCCGAAACACTTTCCCTGCGGGTAGAGCGCCACGCCTCCAACACAGCTGAAGTTGTGCGTTATCTGTCGCAGCACCCGAAGGTGAGGAAAGTGAACCACCCGTCACTGCCGGAGCATCCGGATCACGAACTATACAAGCGCTATTTTCCGAACGGCGGCGCCTCCATCTTCACTTTTGAGATAGAGGGGGGGCAGGCTGAAGCCTTCCGTTTCATCGACAGCCTCCGACTCTTCTCCCTGCTGGCCAATGTAGCCGACAGCAAGAGTCTGGTCATCCACCCCGCCAGCACCACGCACAGCCAGCTGACGCCGGAGGAACTGGCCGACCAAGGCATCAGTCCGAACACCGTCCGGCTCTCCGTCGGCATCGAAAACATCCGGGACATCCTGGAGGATTTAGAACAGGCATTCCACGCTGTCTGACAGAAAAAGACTTGATTTTTGAACCCCATACAACTAGAATAGGCTATGCTGATATCCACACGAGGCCGCTACGCGTTGCGCATCATGATTGATCTGGCTAAGCACGGCAGCGAAAAGTTCACTCCCCTGAAAACCATCGCCGGGCGACAGGGCATCTCGCTCAAATACGTTGGTCGAATCATCCCGGAGCTGAGCAATGCCGGACTCATTGAAGGCATGCAGGGTAAAGGCGGCGGATATCGTCTCTGCCGCAAGCCCTCAGAGTATACCGTAGGAGAAATTCTGCGGCTGACCGAGGGCAATCTCGCGCCAGTATCATGCCTGGCCTGCGATGAGAATACCTGCGAAAAACGCGAGACATGTGCCACTCTTGATATGTGGAAAGAGTTTCACCGCGTTATCAATAACCACCTTGATTCCATCACCCTGAATTCCCTCATCAGCAACTCCGCACAGATAGAAAACATCCTGCCCTGCTGACGTCGCCATCTTCGACAACACCATGAAAATAACCTTATATTCTCTTCTTCTCTCATTTACACTCGTTTGCACGGAACTCCCCATCTGCTACGCGGAGGATACCCCCCCCTGGGCTCCTGCTACAGAAGAAGGTGACTACGACAGCAAGGAATTGACCCAATGGTGGAAGCGAGAATTAAAGCGCCGCAACCAGGCCTGCAAAATCATCAGTAAAATCAAAAAACAAGGAGATGTAGAAAAAGCAACGGAGGCGATCAGGGAAATTTTCACGAAAGCAGATGGCTCCCTCAAGGATCCTCTTCCGGAAAAAAAGGCAATCTACCTGCAGCGCAACAAGTACAAGGACATCTGGGTCGATCAGGATACCCAGATACGCACCGGCCTCCCGGAAAATCTGCTCAGAAAAATATGTGAGCTCAGTCAGAAAGATCCGCTTGAGGTGCTGAAGAAAAGCAATGTGACACCCGATACCGGGCTGGAGGAGGTCGTAACGGAATACCTCTCCCAATTCCCGGGTGTATTCTAAGCATCAGCAGGTCAGCGCATTCCTGGCCAGACCTGCCAGCGCGGTTTCGCGATAGCCGGCAGCCAGCGCACGTCCGGTCTCATCCATCGTGGCAATCACGGAATCCAGGCTCACATAGTGCGAGCCATCCCCGCGCAGCGCCAGACGTGCGGCGTTCACTGCCTTGACCGCACCGATGGCGTTGCGTTCAATGCACGGCACCTGTACCAACCCGCACACCGGGTCGCAGGTGAGCCCCAGGTTATGTTCCATGGCAATTTCGGCAGCGTTCTCAATCTGCTCCATCGTGCCGCCCATAGCGGCAGCGAGTCCGGCAGCAGCCATGGAGCATGCCACGCCCACCTCACCCTGGCAACCAACCTCGGCACCGGAGATAGAAGCATTCGCCCGATACAGGCTGCATATGGCCGAGGCGGTCAGCAGGAACACCTCTGCCCCGGATTCTCTCGAATAGGGAGATTCCTTGCGTCCATAGCGATCGTAATAGCGCATCACAGCAGGAATCACCCCGGCAGATCCCATGGTAGGCGCCGTTACCACACGCCCGCCCGCGGCATTCTCCTCTGCCACGGCAAAGGCCCAGAGATTAATCCAGTCGATAATAGTCAGAGCATCGACATCATTACTGTGAAACTTCTCCTCCAGACGCTTGTAAATCAGGGGAGCCCGACGTGATAATTTCAGACCGCCCGGCAGGATACCACTGGTGGCAATTCCGCGGTCAATTGACTGCTGCATCGTCTGGTGAACAAATTTGACACGGCTGTTCACCACCGGCACCGGGCGTAGAGTCCCCTCATTGCAGCGTACAACAGCTGCGATAGACATCTTCTCACGTCGGCAGATATCGACCAGCTCCGCACACGAGCGGAACGTGTAGGGAACCACCTGCTCCTCAATCTGCTCTTCTCCCATCTCATCAGCGCGGCGAACTGCACCACCCCCGATGGAATAGTACACCTCATCCGCCAGGAGCTCCCCCTCAGCACTCCACGCCCGAAACCGCATACCGTTGGCATGCAGCGGCAGCGTTATCTCCCTGTCCAGGCTGATATCACGCTCCATATTGAAATCAATGGGGTGCATCCCGTCCAGCAGCAGACAATCGCTCTCGTGCAATTCCCAGATAAAATTGCGGCTCAAATCTATCGTCTCCGCATCTTCCCCCAATAAACCATATACCACCGCAGACGGAGTACCATGCCCCTCACCGGTAAGGGCGAGTGAACCATAGAGATTCACCTTGAGCGAGTGTACACGAGTAAGAACACCATCTTCCCTGAGTCTTCTGACGAAACGGGCAGCCGCACGCATGGGTCCCATAGTGTGCGAACTCGACGGCCCGATACCAATGGAGAAGACATCAAAAAAACTCGTGTACATGCCCAGAATACGCCTCCGGAAGGAGATATATGTCACCTGATGTCACAGGAAAGCATTTTTTTCACAAGCCCCCGCATCACGCATCCTTTAGCCTTTACACGCGCGGGGAAAAGGTGTATGCTGGGCGGAACGCACTAATTTACCATTTCGCAAGACGTTATGATGACCGCAGCGCAGATTCGCCAGAGTTTCCTTGATTTTTTCCATGAAAAGCAGCACACCATCGTCCCCTCTGCATCGCTGATGCCGCAGAGCCCCGGCCTGCTCTTCACCAACGCCGGCATGAACCAGTTTGTGCCTTACTTCCTGGGCGTGTGGACACCGCCGTGGAAGCCCGCCCGCGCCACGGACACGCAGAAGTGTATCCGCGCCGGCGGCCAGCACAATGACCTGGAGGATGTAGGGCAGGATTCCTACCACCACACC
>JAFQSQ010000045.1 GCA_017409465.1 Akkermansia sp.
ACTCATTATATAGAAGAAATATCTTACCAATATTTCAAAATAAACGGGGATTGTGAATACTTAACATTTACATTCAACGATGAGGGAAATATCGTGAATATTAGTAAGGCCATAGGAGTGGGAGAAGGTGTTGTACCTACTGCGCATTAAACTAAGATACTGCTTATTGCTCCGGCAATTAAAGAATATTGCTTGAACTCAACGATAAATTGGAATTTTTCGGGCTGAAAGCCCGAGGAAATTTAAGCCCACGAAGTGGGTGAAAGAACACTAGCCGGGGCTGATTTTCCGCTCGCCTGCGGCTCGCCAAATTCCAATCTTTTGTCCGTCACCAACAATGCGGATAACACATCAATCTTTTATTGCCTCATCAATAAGAATGCAGAATGGGGGGGAATGGAGAGTCGGCAGCAACAATCTCACTCATGCCCGGTCGGATGATTGACGCGATTGAACCTTGACGCCCGGCAAAGGTTCACTAAAATGGGAGGCAACATTTTCAAACACTATGAATACGCAGACACATCCTTTCCAAACCGAGGTTCGGCAGCTGCTTGACATCGTCATCCACGCTTTCTACAGCGACCGCGAAGTCTTTGTGCGTGAGCTGGTATCCAATGCATCAGACGCACTGGAGAAGCTGCGCCTTAAGCAGCTGACTGAAGCAGCCGTTTACGAGCCCGAACGCGAACTGCGCATCAGCATCACCACCGATGAGGAGGCTCGCACGCTGACTATTGCCGATGCCGGTATCGGTATGACCGCAGATGAGGTAGTGGAGTTCCTGGGCACCATCGCCCACTCCGGCACCAAGAAATTCCTGGAGATGATGAAGGAAAGTCAGGGCGGCCCCCAGGATCTCATCGGCCAGTTCGGCGTGGGCTTCTACAGCGTGTTCATGGCTGCGGACAAGGTGGAGGTCACCACGCGTTCCTGGCAGCCGGAGGCCGCGCCCGTTCACTGGGTGAGCGATGGCCGTGAGGGCTATGAGTTGGGTGAGGCCGCAGCCGATACCCCGCGCGGCACCAACATCCTCATCCATTTGAAAGAAGATGCCGCCAACTTCTCCAAGGCTGACCATGTGCGCTACATCCTGAAGAAATACAGCAATTTTGTGGGCTTCCCCATCGATTTCAACGGCGAGCACCTCAACACCGTGCAAGCCATCTGGATGAAGAATAAGAAAGACGTGACCGCAGAGGAGTACGAGGGGTTCTACCAGTTCATTCACCACACAGACAGCAAGCCGCTGAGCTACATGCACTTCAGCGCAGATGCCCCGATTGTGCTCAACTCCGTGCTCTTTGTGCCGGAAGAAAATCCGGAGGCAATGGGATTCGGGCGCTGCGAGCCTGCGGTGTCCCTGTACTGCCACAAGGTACTCATCGACAGCAAGCCGGAGAAGCTGCTGCCGGAATGGCTGCGTTTCCTGGCAGGCGTGGTGGACAGCGAGGACCTGCCCCTGAATATCTCGCGCGAGATGCTTCAGGACAACTCGCTGCTGCGCAAGATTTCCGGCATCATCACCAAGCGCTTCATCAAGCATCTGGAAGGCGTTGCCAAAAACGATGCGGAAACCTATGAGAAGTTCTGGGCACAGTTCGGTCGCTACCTGAAGGAAGGTGTGGTCACCAGCTGGGAGCATAAGGATGCACTCGGCAAGCTGCTGCGCTTTGAATCCACCTTCACCGAGGCCGGTAAGCTCACCTCGCTGGATGACTATATCGGCCGCATGAAGGAAAATCAGAAAGACATCTACGTCCTCTACGGAGCCTCCCGAGCCCAGCTGGAAAACTCCCCGTATCTGGATGCGCTCAAGGCACGCGGGTTTGAGGTACTCTTCCTCACAGAGGGTGGTGACCAGTTTGTGATGGACAGCCTGATGAAGTTCGCCGACAAGGACATCAAGGCCATTGACCGCGCCAATCTTGACCTGCCGGAGGTCGAGGATGCCCAACCCGATCGCCCCAGGCTGGACGACGCTGCGGCAAGCGGACTGACCGAGTGGCTCAGCGAAACCTTCAAGGATCAGTTCAGCAAGGTCAGCACGGGTGACCGCGTGTCCAGCGCCCCGGCCATTGCCCTGCAGGGAGAAAACGACCTTTCCCCCGAGGTGAAGGCCTACTTCAAGGCGATGGGGCAGGACGTCCCGGAAAATCACCCCGAAATCAGCCTCAACCCGCACCATCCCATCGTGATGAAACTCGCGGACCTGCGTGAGAGCGACGCAGAACTGGCCAAGCTGCTCGCCGGCCAGATCATCAACACCGCCTTGCTGCGCGCCGGCATGCTGGAAGACCCCGCCCGACTGGCCGACAACTCGCAGGAGCTGCTGGAGCGTCTGCTCAACAGATGAGGCGAGGGCATCGTGCTTTTTCCAACGCTTCCGGCAAGTGCCGGAAGCGTTTTTTTACTGGCACCTGCGATGAAATATGCTATACTCCGGGTATGATGCTCACACTGACCGGACTTGGCTACGATATTCACCGATTTTCCGAAACCCCGCGTCCCCTCTGGCTCGGCGGCGTGATGGTGCATGAAACCCGTGGACTTGCCGGGCACAGCGATGCCGATGTCCTCTGCCACGCACTGGCTGATGCCATCCTGGGTGCCTTGGGAGAGCCGGATATCGGCTATTGGTTCCCCCCTGATGACGCCGGCTGCGAAAACATCTGCTCCCTGCGTATTGTCGAAAAGGCTGTCGCGCTGCTGCGCGAACGCGGCGGGCGACTGGTCAATGCAGATTGCGCCCTCATCGCAGAAGCCCCGAAGATTATGCCCTATGTGCCACAGATGAAAGAAACACTGGCTCCCATACTGGGTGTGCCGCCCCGTCGAGTCGGTATCAAGGCCACCACCAACGAAAAACTCGGTGCCATCGGGCGCCGCGAAGGCATGGCCGCCTTTGCCACCGTCGCCATCCTCCTGCCGGAAGAAGCATAATCCCCCTATCAGCTCAGCCATGGGTCCCGATATTGAACTGGCAGCCTTTGCAGCGGTTGAGAGCCTCCGCCTGACCGGCCTGACCGTCGCTACCGCTGAGAGCTGCACCGGCGGTATGATAGCCACCGCCCTCACGGAAGTACCGGGAGCATCGGCGGTTTTTCGCTATGGCTGGGTCACCTACTGCAATGAAGCCAAGGAAGAGCTGCTGGGTGTCCCCCCGCTACTGATCGAGCAATTCAGTGTCGTGAGCGAGCCGGTAGTGGCCGCCATGGCCGAAAGTGCCCGCCGGAGAGCCCACGCCGATCTGGCCATAGCCGTCTCCGGCAATGCCGGCCCCACGGCGGCGGACGGTGAGCCCCCGGTGGGGACGGTGTGCCTGGCTCTGGCGGCCGCCGGACGGCCGATACATACAGAAACGCTGCATCTGGTCAAACTCAATCGCTCCGACATTCGCCGCCTCGTTACCCGACAGGCTCTCAACCTGATTGTCCGCGCAAGCTCTGAACTCCGAAATACATAAAATTGCATAATTATTTATTTTCTTATTTATTTTTTATTGACAACAAACCAACGATATGGTAGAGGTAGGGACGTATGAAACACATCTCTTTATTATCAGTCGTCGTCGCCCTGCTCTTCAGTGCCTGCCACCACCACCATGGACCCCATCGCCATGGACATCACTACGGGGGTTACCATCATGCCGGATACCACCACTGCGCCCCTCACCATGGAGGGCATCACCACCGATGAAGCATCCCACTCCATGACCGGCGAGCGGCGTTCTGCGCGCCGCTCGCCGGAGGTCGTGTCGGATACCACTCAGCAGCTCAACACAGCGGCTGAAGTTTTCGTTGTACTTTTGTAAAAAAGAGGCTGTTCAACGTACTCCAACTATGATTTAATAGGCAGCAGCAGATGAGCATCGGAGACGGAAGAGAGGGGAAGGTACGCGCAGGGATGGTCAAGGGCAGACTCGGCGGCAAACTGGCCGGCATGAGCCTGCCGCGGCAGATTGTCACCATCGCGCTCTGGCCGCTTCTGGAGCAGATCATGAGTTTCATCTGCGCCTCCACCTCACTGGTACTGGCCACAGGCATGGGGGAGAATGAACACATGACTACCCAGATTGCGTCCGGTATCGGTATCACCGGCTACGTATTGTGGCTGGGCTTTCTGATGCAGGGAGCCGTGGGTATGGGGGCAACAGCCATCGTCAGCCGTATGACCGGGGCGAGGCGCTTCGCCGATGCCAATTACACCGCGAATCAGGCAGCTGCGCTGGGGCTGCTGGCAGGGTTGCTCTCAGCCCTGCTGATGTATGCGACGGCCGATTTTCTGGTCACATCGGTGCTGCAACTGAGTGATTTCTCCCGCGAGGTAGCCCTGCGATACATGCACACAGGATGCTGGGTTGCCATCTTCTCCGGCGTGGTATTTGCCATCAATGCCGCCCTGCGTGGCTCCGGTGATACGCGCACGCCCTTCTTCATCATGGTTCTGGTAGACGGGCTCAACATCATCTTCAGCCTGGTACTGGTCTATGGCTGCGGTATGTTCGTGGAGGGACTCGCCGTGGGGCTTATCGGCGGCATGGCCGTGGCCGCCGTCGTGCTGCTGAGCATCCTGACCGTGCGCAGCAGACGGATGAAAGCAGCCACGCACGGACAACCGCTGGATACCTATGCCGGGCAGCAGGGCGAGCGATACATCCCCCCGCTCTATCTGGAGCCTGCATCCCTGCTCCCCAATCTGCGAGAGATGTACCGAATCCTCTCCATAGGGTTGCCGCAGGCGCTGGAGGTCGGCGGCATCTGGCTCATCCAGATATACGTCCTGCGCATCATCTCATCGCTGGGCGATGCCGCCGTGGGTGCGCATAATATCGCCATCCGCATCGAATCCATGAGTTTCCTGCCGGGCTTTGCCATCGGTATGGCCGGAGCCACCCTGGTCGGTCAGTATCTGGGCACCGGCAGCGTACGCATGGCGCTTGCCACCATCCGGCGCTGCGTCGTGTACAGTGTTATCTTCATGGGCGCCATGGGGGTGGTATTCTTCCTCTTCCCCGGCTTCTTCGGCGGTATCTTCGCCGGCAATTCGGCCGAGCTGCTGTCAGAAGTCGTGCCCGTCGTTCAGGTATTCCTGATAGCAGAGCCCTTCTACGCCGCCATGCTGATTATCAAGATGTGCCTGCGCGGGGCCGGCTACACCCGGCGGGTGATGCTGGTATCCTACGGTTGCATGGGCTTCTTCCGCTGTATCTGCCTGCTGGTCTGGCACAGTCTCTGGCCCGAAACCATCAGTCTGGCCGGCATCTGGATTCTCTTCTGCATCGATATGGCTGTGGAATACCTCATACTGAACCACATGCTTCTCCGCCTGCGCTGGGCACGCCAGCGAGTCTGACCCCTATTCTCCCTCACCTGCCATGCTGATACGATCCCTGCTGCTTGCGCTGACGGCTCTGCCTCTGCTAGCTGCCGAAAAACCGAAGGCCATCCTGCTCTTCTATGTGGATGATCTGGGCTATAACGACACCTCCATCACCGGATGCAGCGAAGTACCCTGCCCCAACCTGAATCGGCTGGCGGCAGAGGGGCTTACCTTTACAGATGCCCACAGCACCGCATCCGTCTGTACGCCCTCCCGCTATTCCCTCTTTACCGGCCAATATGCCTGGCGGCGTAAGGGTACGAATATCCTGCCGGGCGACGCTAAACTGATTCTTCCCATCAAAGGGGAAGAACTGACCCTGCCGGCGATGATGCAGCAGGCAGGCTACCGCACTGCCGCCATCGGCAAATGGCATCTGGGACTGGGGCGTGGAGAGGCTCCCATCGACTGGAACCGCCCCATCATTCCCGGCCCCCGTGAAGTGGGTTTTGACTTTTCGTTCATCATGGCGGCCACCGGCGACCGCGTACCCTGTGTCTACCTGCGCGATGGTGCCGTAGACGGGCTGGATCCGGCAGATCCCATCCGCGTCAGCTACATCCCCGGTACCGACTACCCCGGGGAAAAGCTCGGACACACGCATCCGGAACTGCTCAAGCCCTGGGGACGCTCCGCTGATAAGCAGCACGACAAAACCATCATCGACGGCATCTCCCGTATCGGCTACATGACCGGAGGCAACGCCGCCCGCTGGAAAGACCAGGAGATAGCCGATCGCCTGACGGAAGAAGCCATCAGTTTCATCTCCCGCCATGCAGGAGAGCCGATTTTCATCTATTTCGGGACGAATGACATCCACGTTCCCCGCGACCCGCACCCCCGCTTCCGGGGTAAGAGCCAACTGGGTATCCGGGGTGATGCCACGGTACAGATGGACGACTGCCTTGGCCGGCTCCGTCGGGCTCTGAGCGAGCATGGCTATGCCCCGGAGGAAACCCTCATCATCTTCAGCAGCGACAACGGCCCCGTCATCGGCGACGGCTATCTGGACGGCGCCGTGGAAGCCTGCCGCCATCACCGCCCGGCAGCTCCCTACAGCGGCGGCAAGTACACCGGCTTCGAAGGTGGCACACGAGTACCCTTCATCGTCTGGTGGCCGGGGCGAGTAGCCGTCGGCACGAGTGCGGCTCTGATGAGCCAGGTAGACCTGGGACGCAGTCTGGCGGCGCTGGTGGGACAGGAGATTCCCCCGGGGTCGATGCCTGATGCAGAGAACCACCTGCCGGCACTGCTGGGCGACAGCCCGGATGGCCGCGCCGAACTGGTAGAGCAGTCACCCCGTGCCGGGCTGACCCTGCGCTCAGGGCAATACAAGCTGATACCCGGCCGGAAGGGCAAGCACCGGCTCTTTGACCTGCAGCAGGACATCGCCGAGCAGCACGATATCGCTCCGCAACAGCCTGAGCTGGTGCAGCAGCTCCTGCAGCGTCTGCACACCATCCGTCGGACTCCCTGAAGCGGGGGCGCCTCTACATCAGAGCTCGGCGCTTCTGCACTCGGGCGACCACCGGAGCAACCAGGCCATGTGAATGCGCCTCCGCAAAGGTGCGAGCGGCATCGGCGCTGTGCGACGCAGCATCGTGCAACGGCGACTCTCGGCATACCCCTGATGCACCGGGCGGAGCCGTGCGGTACATCTCCAGACAAGTCAGCCCGGAGGGTTCTTTCTCGCCCTGCAGATTCAGCCGCTGATGCAGGGTTGCCCGGTGGAACCAGCTCTTGCTCAGTAGGCCGCGCAATACATTGATACCTCGCCATACATCAGGAGTGCGGGGGACTACCCGTACGGCGTATACCCCCTGCCCGGCCAGACTCTCGACATAAGAATGCCCGTGCGGGTCGCGGCGGGCGGCATCGTGCGGCAGGAAGTGCGCAGCGATGGTTCCGTAGCGGCCTTCCCACTCCCGTATCTTATCGACGTAATGCTCCAGCGGTTGCTGGTTGGCCGCATAGTGATCCAGCCAGTACACCTGTCCGCCCCAGCTCTGCACCAGCCAGATAGCGGTATGGTCGCTCAGCCCCAAATCCCACGATGTATACAACGGCTCCTCACGGTTGACCGCAAAATCCGCGCCGACACGGCCTCTTTCGCGCAGCAGAGCTATCTGAATGCCGTAGATAGCCCCATCATTCCCCAGGGCAAACGCCTCATCCGGCGTCGAGGGGTATTCCTGACGCATGGCGGCTCCCATCGTACGCTCCATACGAGCATACCACAGTTTCTGCGCGTGTGAGAGATGTATCCGACTCTCCCGCTCCAGCTTTTCGAAATACGCGGCCAGAGCCTCACTCCAGCTGCCGCGCCCCTGGAGCAGGTAATCAGGATGATCAAACCAGCTGAAGAAGAAGAAGAAACGAAAATCCAGAGGCGAGAGCTCACTGCGAGCGGCATTTTCCATCGCCTGCACGGTCATCTCATAGTTCACCCCGTAGCGGCCTCCCTCGTGGGTGCTCTCTAGGATAATCAGCCCTTCAGCCGGTACGGTATTGATGGCTCCCGTCCGAATCTCGCGGGCTCGCCACGGCGAATGCACCGACACATGAGCCAGCTCCGACACGTGCAACAACTGCAGCGTACCACCCCGCAGGGTGGTACCGATGCGTATATCGCTGCCGTTGGCAAATGCAAGTCGAGTGCGCGCATCTGCCACGGGACAGCGGTTGCCCTTCTTCAGGACACCGGATTCCTGCTTGATACGTGCCCCCAGATAGGCCAGAGCCCGCTCGCCGGCATCAGCCCCGGGCGGTATGTAGTCCAGATTCTCCCAGGCAAAGCGTATCTTCGCCAGCTTCTGTGCCGCATCCGGCAGGGTTTTATCGATGATACCGGCATGAAAATGCGGTGTAAACAAACAGCGATCCAGCATCAACATGGCAACGTAGGTCGATATCCCCAGCTGACGAGCCTTCAGTACCGAATTACGGTACCACAGCCCGCGGTGCAGCCGGAGCTGGGCGGCATTCGGGCGAAACCGCCGCATCCGGCCGACCTTATCTTCGATCCAGTACAAATGGTGCAGCCGCCAGAGAGGATTATCCAGCCGCCCCCTCAATTCATCGTTATCGGAAGCCGTCATATGTCCTGGGTTTGATATGCTGAACGGGATGTTTCATATACTGGCGCGCTTTCTCATCATCAGTCGGGCGGCGTTTACGACCGGAGCGCTCATAGCGCAGGCGGAGATCCTCCATGCTCTGCAGCTCCGGGAACTCCTCCTCCGGCGCCTCACGGAAGGCGCGGCGACGCACTGCATTATTTCTGGCAATTATCTCGACATGATTGACGCATTTTTCACGCAACATATCGCGCAGCATCGGGATCCATTCAGGATTCTTTTCCATCAATTTTCCGAGCTCCATCAGTTCTGCAGCCGCCTGTTCCTGATTGCCGCCGAACTCATAGTTCAGCACATCACGCAAAATCCTGACCATCAGGGCTTCACCGAACACCATTTCACCGGGCTGAACATCCCTGAGCGATTCGGAGAAATTGGTATCCTGCGCCAGATGCATCACCAGCTCCAGATTCGACATATCCATCTGTCGCCCGGCCTGCAGCTGCTCCGGAGACTGGCACCGCTCCAGCAGCTCGGAAAACACGTATTCCAGGAACTCGGGACCATGGTGCACATTTTCGATATACGTTATGCGCCTCGTCTTGTGATGATACAGCATCAGATTGTGGTACAGGAGTCTGTCATCCGCACCGGGCATCCAGTTGATTCGCTCCGGCAGTGGCACCCCACCCAGAGAATGCACCACATAGGGTGCGCGCCGCCGCATCACCTGGCTATCCTCAGAGCCGGGCATCAGACGCACCTGCACCGCCGGATATGACTTGGGCCGATAGACGGTGATGTGGCGGAGCTGGTCGTGCTCTGAAATGTCCGGCAGTGGTGCGATATCGATACCGGCGATGGAGAGAGGCTCCCCGCCCCCCTGCTCTTGCACCCTGGCCATCATGGAGAACAAGCCCTCCAGCGGCTTTTCCGGCGCCCAGGAGCCGTCTAATCCGGCGGGTTTATGCCCATCGACACCACCGTAGCGACGATCGTTCCACCAGATGCCGTCCTCCCTCACTTGCGGCATTGAGGTGGCGTAATAGCGCAACGCCGTGAGCAAGTGCAGAGCCGGCATCACCCCGGGGGCATCAGTCAGCGTCTCCGGTAAGTTCGCCGGCTGCATCCGCCCGCCGGGAAGCATCTCCGGTATGGAGGGCAGCGCAGAGCGTTCCGTCAGGATAGTGTTGAGCGGGTCCTCCCTATCCGCTGCAGGAGCAGGTTCCAGCTCCAATTTCAGCAAGCTGTCGGGGTGTTTTCTGTCAATGGAGTAATCGCGCAGCTGCGGGTAGCGCTCCAGCTGCTGCTGCAGGTTACGCAGACAAGCCTCGAAATCCTCCACCGGCTTACCATCTTCTCCCGGAGCCGGATGCTGTCGGCACACCTCTTCAAACTGCACGCGCATCGTCTCCTGCAACTCCTCATCCAGCAGTTGCCAACCTTTTACCGGATGCTGCAGCATATTCCAATAACGCTGGTCCAGATTCATGAACGCCGAATCACCGCACAGCAGATAGCTCCAGCACTGCTCCTTACGCTGACTCTCCGCCGGCTCCCACATCTCCCTGGTCAAATGATACAAGGGTGATTTCGACAGGGCGGAATCCGCATCCCGCAACTGCTCCCGCAGCCTGGCAATCGTTCCAGCGTGGCTCTTGAGATAATCAGCGTTCTTATCGTTGAACCAGCGTACCATAGCGACACTACCTCGCTTGGAGGCCTTCTGCTCGTGCGTGTCTTTCGACAACTGCTCGGGGCGGTGCGCATTCCCCGATTCCTCGCGGTAAGCGGAAGCTGCCACCCACTCTCGCAGCGTCGTCGGCAGATTCAACCTCTCCATATCAGCCAGCAACAGCAGCCCTGACAAACGCGCCATTTTCTCACTCACCCCCTCGACTGCCGTGACATAATCGGTGATGTAGGGATTGAGCGTTCGGAATCTGCGGAATCGTGCGGCTCTTATCTTAGGCATCTTGGCAAGTGTCGATTTGCGGCGGAAGTTTCTGAAAGGTCTCGTACGTATCAGCAGACGCTCCGCCAGATACGGTTTGATGGCGTCGTGGTCCAGCAGGAACTGTATCGCCTCCTTAGCATCAGCCCAGCCGGAGTGCAGCATACGCCGCCAATACACACGAGCCCGAGCAACGATGAGATTCAGGGGGGTGGCATTGCGGTAGCAATCAAACAGATAATGGTTGGCGTCCGAGCCGATTTTGCGGAACATGATACCCTCCACCCCATCATACAGAGACGGCACCTTGAAGGGATACTCGTTTCTGCCGAGATTCAGCCCCAGCGGGCACACCGAGGCATTGGACATCCAGAGCTTCAGCATATCATCAAGCGCCTTGATGCTCAGCGCCTCATTTCCGCTGTACATACGATTAACAATCTGAAATTGTTTCATGAACTGCAGGCCATTGAGCATGCCATGCTTCAGGACAAAAGGCATATAGGCATTCCGTCCATAGGGCATGACGGAGCGCATCCGGTAGAAATGCGCCAGGTCGTTGATGGCTGCCGTGGGGCTATCGTGCCATCGGGAGACTGAGCCATCAGCCTTGCCGATGCGCCATACCTCCTTGCCATCCAGGGTGATATCTTTTTCCAGGTCGCGGCCGAGCAATTGGCGGAACAACTCGAATTGCGCCCGATTGTGGGCTATGTACTCGCTGCGCTCGTTTTCATCGACCGCCTTCTTCAGCGGAATCCATGTGCCCTTCTTCCGGCTGAAAGAGGCGTCCAGCACATCAGCTCCCAGCTCGCGTTTCAGCAGCTCCTCGTACCCCTGCCGCGTCGAATACCCCTGCGCGATGAGTGATTGGAACTCCTCCATATGCGGCAGCAGCCCATAGAGGCGCTTCACCACACTTTCGAGCTGACGGCTGATTCTGACGTGCTCGGCCAGCTCAAACGGATATACCTTCAGATGCCCATAACTCGTATAAATCGGGAGATCCAGCTCGCTGAATACCCTGGCAGGTACCTTCATCACCCAGGACCCGCGGAACAATCGCGTCTTCTGGCCCATATAATAGGTTTGGAAATAATCCGTTATACGCCGCCGCAGCCCAGTGAACCCACGCGATAGCACCGCCTGCAGCACCTCGTGCGCAACCAGTTGGTATATTCTGCGGCGCGATTTCTCCATCTGCAACGCGATAACCTTCGTCGTATTCGGCAGGTTCAACAGGCGGTCAAGTGTATGGCAATTGAGAAGGAAACGGTACGAGTTCTGCTCCAGGAGCTTGCAAGTATCTGCCAGCATGGCACGCCTGACACGCTCTGCCCCCGGGGCATAAAAACCATTCTGCTGCAACTCCCGGGGGAGGTCATGCACCCGCATCAGCGGGATACTCTTTCCCGTCGGATACAGTCGTACACTGCCGGGGGGCATGGGGTCTGAATCAAAGCCGCCTTTCCGGTACCATTCATACATCAGGGAAGTCAGGAAGAGATATTTTTTCTCATTGACCGGAGACTGCCGGTTGAAGTGCGGATGCAGCTCTGCCTGCTTCTCCGGAGGAGGCAAGGGAAGCGGGGGGCGTTGGGACTCTTGCAGGGCAGTCACGCGGGCAGAAAGCGGGGGCAGATTCAGGAAACTGCGTACAACGTGGTCATTGTCGAAAATCTTCAGTTCATCGATATGCAGCAGACGCAGACACCGCGAGAAGAATGAGGAGAGGAACTCCGGAGATATCCCGCCCCAGCGTGAACTCTCCCGAAGCCCCATTTGCAGCAGCATCCCCTGATATCGGATATCCGCTGCCTCCATGATACGTTTCTTCGCCGCCGGAGCCACGCCCCACTCATCCAGCATTCGTCCGTCACCGAGAATCGTCGAGGGGCGGCGAAAGTGGTGCAGGGCTACCCGCCCCCCGGCAATCAGGATAAAGGGGAGATTCATCGCGGCCTCGCGGATATTCAGCTCCAGATCCAGCAAATTATCACCGAATCCCTGCCAATCGATACGGGATGCGGTGTCCGAAGCCAGAGCGGCCATCTCCTGCAGCCCCATTTCGGCCACCTGCGAGGCCTTGCCGGCCATCAGCAGGTTGATATTCTCCTGCGTGAACCAGTAGGCAGACTTCGCCATCGAGCTCAGGTAGCCCTTGACCCCCTGCCCGGCAGAAGCGGCAAACGACCTGATTACCCGCTCAAACATACGGCGCCCCAGAGCCGTCATTCCGGCATAGATACCGCCCTGTACGGCACCGGCCAGACACCCGGCAGCCACCTGCAGGCGTCTGTCGCCCTCCGGAGCTCTCTGTCGGGCTCCGGCTATCGACGAACCGGCCGAAGAAGCCGCCAGCACACTCACGCCGACAGGGCCGCAGAATGCCATAGCCACACCGGGAACCGCCCCGCTCATATCCACGAGCAACTGCTCGATGAAAGGGCTATCCTCGCCCGGGTAGAGAGGCAGGTACTGTCGGTGCGCGACCTGGCGCAGCTCCTCGATGACGCGAAGGCGCTTATCCTGTTTCTCGGCAAACGCACGCACGGTGGGAGACTCATATTGGTCAAGATGGGTCGTGATAACATTACCGAGAGCCTGTACAACGCTGTAGCCGAGATTAAATGTGCCGCGCCTCCAGCTCCGTATCATGGCCTCCGGCAAATTGATGGGGCGAAGCTCCTTCCCCAGTCTTTTCATCTCAACCGGCAGCATGCGGTAGAGCACGGCACGCTTACTGTCATCCAGTGCAGCCAGCTCGTCCAGGTCATCCAGCAGCTCAGGAGCATTCCACAGCATCCTGAGGCGGCGCAGACCATTTCCCTCTGCCGCCTCAAACACATCCATGATTCGCATCAGCGCGTCCAGATGAGGTTGACACTCCTCGCTATCCTGCTCAGCCCTCTCTCTTGCCAGCATCCGCAGCTCCTCCCAGCGGGGGTGCTGCGACCCGGCAGCATCCGCTTCTGCCGATTCGGGGCTATCATCATCCGCTCCGGTCAAGGCCTGCAGATAGGCTTGTTCGTAGACTCTGGCAGCCTCCTTCCGCATGGGCGCTTCCTGCTCGCGCAGCGAGAGAGCCGTGAACACCTCGCGCTCATTGTTGGCCACCTCCAGCTGATTGGCCATATCGCGGCGCACACTCCCCCAGTCGGCACGTACCTGCTCACGGCTCAGCCCCAGGTGATCCACCGCCCAGGAGCGATTGACCGTATTCAGCAGCCGGTACTCTCTATCCTCCGGCGTGCCGGCGGCGTCATCAGCCCCGGCAGCGCGACGTATATCATCAGGCACTGTATCGGGATCTCCCGTCAGAACACGCCGCCAGTAGGTTCCTCGCTCAATATCCGACCAGGTAATTCCGCTCTCCGGCTGCACCGGGCCAAGCGGTTTGACTCCGGGAGGGAGCTCCGGCGTCTTCTCCGGCTCAGGCGCTTGTGGCTGGGCTGACTTCACCGCCGCTGGTGGTCCCGGCAATTTTTCCCCGGTGGTGAAATCCATCCAGGTAATCTCAGTTGGTATGGTCTCAGAGGGCTCTTCCACCGGGGCCGCTACAGGGTGCTTCCGTTCCGGGGTCTCTTCCGTCACAATAGGTTCTACAGGTTCATTCATAGGAGTATCAGTGGTTATCAGGGGTGGTACAAATCCAGGCTTCAGGAGCCGTTTTCTGCGATTTCAGCCAGCGTTCGCACGCCTCGGGCGCGGGGTTCCGGCGCAAGACGTCCAGCGCCTGTTCCTGCAGTCGCCCCCATCGGGAAAGGGCCTCCTCATCGCCGGGGCAACCGAAGTTGCCCTCGCTATACATCTGCCACAATCGCCGGCTCATCTCACGGCGAGACTCCGTCGACACCTCGCTGACGGCTCTCAGCCGCTCCAGCAGGATGCGGCGCTCATAGGGCAAGGCCGCCTCGGCAGCAAAATCCAGCAGCAGGTCGTGGTATTCCTCCGGTCGGCTCTCGTCGATACGACGCAGCCATTCGCAGCGTTTCTGCAGAGGCAGCGGAGCGACCGCCAGCGAGGCAGCACGCTGCTGCTCTCGCGACATCAGCCCCACCGCAACCGCTTTTTCGTATACGGAGGAAGAGATGGGAAGCTCCTTCTCAATCTCTCTGCTGATTTCCTGAGCCAGAGCATCGCGCACGCTCCGCCCGGCGATTTCCCGAAGCTGCTGCAACTGCCGGCGGTGCGTTTCCTCTTCGGGTAATTCAGCATCTGCGTGCCGCAGGGCAGACAGCGCCCCGACGGCATCCTGCTGCAGAGCATTTTTCCAATGTTGCAAGACGCTCCGACTACGCGTCTCAGCTTTTCGGCTTTCCATCTCAGCCTCAGGCACGAAAACCGTCCGCCCCGACTCCAGCCAACGAGTAGCGGCCTCAGCATCGCCGGCAGCCACTGCCGCATCCACCTGCGCCTGCCATTGGCTCCGGGCTTGATTAATCCGTGCAAGCTCATAATCACGACGCGCCGCCAGCGATGCCTGCGCATCGTAACGCAGAGCCAGCTCGCGGGCGGCCTCCCGAACCGAAGGAGTCAACTCAGCCAGAGCCTGACGAAGCCGCGGAGCACTGGCCTGCGACCAGGCGTAATCCCAATCCCGCACCGGCTGCCCCTCCAGCTCCTCCCGAGTTTCCTGCTCCATATCACGAAGCCGCCCGGCAAAATCAGCCAGTTCGCCCAGCTCGTTGACGGTCTGTGTCTCTTTGAGCAGGTGCGCTCCCAGTGAGCCGACCGATTCTGCGACCCGGCTCAATCGCTCGGCCGGACGCGTCATTTCCGCTATGCCTTCGAGCGGCAGATGGACTCCCCGCCCGGGGTATGCCAGCATGCCCCATTCTTTCATTTGTATCGCCATGCCACCAGCATGACCTGTGCAGCGCTATGGGTCAATTCAGCCGCTGGGCACAGCTGTTGCTGCCCTCTCCCGGGCACTCGGAACAGGTGCCGGTTTGCTGTTTTTTTCGGACTTCATTCGTAAAAACGACAGTAAAATCCGTTTACAAGCTTGCGCAGGGCGAGTAAAAGCGATATAACATCAGTATGCCGGTTCCGCAGAACACCATCGCCATCGTTTTCGACTTCGATTTGACACTCAGCCCGCACAATATGCAGGAGGATACTATCTTCCCGGAATTCGGCATTGATGCCGATCTCTTCTGGAAACGATGTAACGACCGAAGCCGCGAGGAAGACTGGGACGGCGAGCTCAGCTACATGAAACAACTGCTGGATGAACTGAGCATCGACGGCGTCAGTAATGAGCAGTTGCGGGAACTGGGCAAGAAACTCACCTTCTACCGTGGTATCCCCGATTTCTTCGCCGAATTCCACCGACGCGCGCTCACGCGCGAGCACCGATACGCCGGAATCAAGGTCGAGTTCTACATCATCTCCAGCGGTATCAAGAGTATCATCGACGGCTCCGTCATTCGCCCCTACATGCGCGAGGTATTTGCCTGTGAGTTCAGCGAGCGCAACGGCTGCATCGACTTCCCCAAGCGCGTCATCTCACACACGACGAAGACTCAGTACCTCTTCCGTATCAACAAGGGAATGCTCAAGTATACCGAAGATGTCAACGACCACATGGACAGCGATTTGCGCCCCGTGCCTTTCGAGCACATGATATACATCGGCGATGGTCCAACAGACGTCCCCTGCTTCACCGTCATGCGCCAGCAGGGCGGCACCAGCATCGCCGTTTACGACCCGGACGACACGACCCGGGCCAGCTTCTGCAAATGTTATAATCTGAAGGCCTCTCAGCACCGCGTCGATTTCTTTGCTCCGGCAGATTTCACGCCCGGGAGTCACCTCTCCAATATACTGGAAGAAACCGTCCGCAGCATGGCCGACAGCATTCTTCATATCCAGCGCAACAGCTGAGCCCCCTCGGTCTGCCGGGCGCGGCACACCAGCTCATCGCCCGGATTCCGACTTGCGGGCGGAGCGAAAAAGCCCATAGGAGATACATTTCTTCGGACAAGTGCTCAGGCAGGTCATGCAGCCGATGCAATTGGGATGCCGCACAAAGTCGGTGGCAGCCACATCGATATTCATCGGGCACCTGGCCGAGCAGCGACCGCAACCTCCGCAGCGTTCCGTATCGCGACGAATGCCGAAAATTCGCAGCACGCTGAAGAGCCCCTGTCTCGCCCCACCCGTGCAGAAATAATTGCAGAACGGCCTGTCCATGAACAATCCCAGTAAGAGGAACAGCACGATGACGCCGGATGCCGCCGTCAGCAGCTCACCGTGCACCAGACGGCTGAAATGATACGGCCCCTTGAGCAGCGAGATGGATATTTCCATCAACAGCAAGGCATAGAAAACATAACGCAGCAACTGCATGTAGCGCTGCAGCCCGGCAGGCACCCGCAGACGCGGCAGCCGCAGCCACCGCCCCAGTGCCGCCACCCAATCCTGAGCAGCCCCGAGCGGGCACACCCAACCGCAGAAAAAAACACCCACCAACAGCACTGTTGGGAACAACCAATCGCTGATATGCTTGGTGTTGAACCCGGCGAACGTCATGATGCCCAGCACCATCGCCTGCACCAGCACCCGCACGATCTGAATCCGGGAGAATCTCTTTTTCATTCGCGTATTGTACCACATTCCGGTGCCGATACAATCCCTTTCGCACAGAGAAGTCATGAATTCACGCGCGGGTTCCAAAGATTGGGGGACACACGCAGACATTTCATGGTGAGCACACATTACGGGCTTGCACGCAGGGGAGCTTTGGTGTAAGCTGCACCTGTTATGTGGACAGGACGTTTTTCACAGCCTACAGCGGATCTTGTATTACAATACGGCGAATCCGTCTCCTACGATTGGAAGTTATATGAACACGATATTGCCGGCTCTATCGCTCACGCACGAGCCCAGCTTCGCGCCGGCATGCTCACGGATGCGGAATTCAAGGCCATAGAGGATGGTCTGCAGGGCATCCTGGCCGATATCCGCGCCGGTAATTTCAACTGGAGCATCCGGCTGGAAGATGTTCACATGAACATCGAGAGCGAGCTGACCCGCCGCATCGGTGCCCCCGGTGCCAAGCTGCACACGGCTCGTTCCCGCAATGATCAGGTAGCTACTGATACCCGGTTGTACTGCCGCGCCCGAATCGACTCTACCATTGAATTGCTGCGAGACATGCAGCGAGCACTGGTGCTGAAGGCCTCCGAATACGCCAACGTCCGCATCCCCGGCTACACGCATCTGCAGCGTGCTCAGCCGGTGACTATCGGCCACCACCTTCTCGCCTACGTGGAGATGCTGGGGCGCGATGTGGAGCGACTGACGGACTGCCGCCGCCGGGTCAACGTCAGCCCGCTGGGCTCCGGCGCCATAGCCGGTTCCACCATCAATCTGGATCGGCAGGGCATCGCCGAAGAGCTCGGATTTGCCTCGGTAACACAGAATTCCATGGATGCCATCGCAGACCGCGATTATATCATGGAGACCCTCTTCTGCCTTTCGGTCATCGGTACGCACCTGTCGCGCATGAGCGAAGACCTGGTGCTGTGGAGCAGTGCTGAGTTCGGTTTCTGCACTCTGTCTGACGCCCACACCACCGGCTCCAGCCTCATGCCGCAGAAGAAGAACCCGGACGTGTGCGAGCTGACGCGCGGTAAGAGCGGGCGACTGTACGGCAATCTGGTGAGCGTGATGGTCGCCGTCAAGGGGCTGCCCCTCACCTACAACCGAGATTTGCAGGAGGACAAGGAGCCTCTCTTCGATTCCTTCGAAACCGTCAGCCTGGCACTGCGGGTCAACGCTGAGATGGTAGCCGCCATGCGTATCAACCCCGATCGCTGCGCGGCAGCCGTGTCCGACCCGCTGCTGCTGGCTACGGATCTGGCCGACTACCTGGTGCGCCGGGGAGTACCCTTCCGCAAGGCTCATGAGCTGGTAGGCAAAGCGGTGGCAGTAGCCGTGGGCAGCTGCACCCCGCTCAATGAGCTGACGCTGGAACAGTTCCGCGACATCTCTCCCGAATACGGAGAAGATGTACACAGCGTCTTCAACCTGGAGCGAGCCTTTGCCCTGCGCACCAACCCCGGTGCTCCTAACCCGGACAATACACAGCAGCGGCTCGAGTTCTGGAAACAGCAGCTCAGCTGATACCGCAGTACCTCCCCTCTCTCCCAAAAAATTACCGCACCCATCAGGTGCGGTAATTTTTTATTGACGTTTGCGATGAATCATCTCCATCTGCAGCCGGATGAGCTCTTCGTCCAGCGCAGCCGGAGTGATGGATGACCAGGCACTCCCGCTGTTAATCTGGTCCATGATATGCAGCAGGGGCGCAGCAAATGCACTGCTGCGGTCCAGTAGAGGAGCGACCACCTGCACCATGTCCGACATCTGCCGCCGGGTATCACCACGGCGCCGAATCCCCGCCACTGCCATGTGGTCGAACCGGAATCCGCCGAAATCCATCAGATACGTATGCGCGGGAGAAAAGGGGCGCGAGGCGATGCGCTCCATATCGAAATACAGGTAGATATAGCACATCTGCTGCAGGAGCGAACACACCATTTCTGCCGATAGCACTCGCCCTGTCGTCACCATCATGTCCAGCGGTTCTCCCATGATTCGCTCCCGCACCACGTGCAGGGTGGACTCGGTCTCCAGCAGCTCCAGAGGCGCCGCCAGGCTCGAATGCCGCACCCGCGCCTGCAAACGGCAGGTATCGATAAAATCGCGTCGTTTCCCCTCGTCTGCCATGGCAGAGAGGCGCAGGCTCTCCACAAGAACCTCTCGCTGTAAATCCTTCTGCGTCGCCTCATAGACGATGGTATCCTCGCCCTCATCCACCACGGATGTGAGGATATACTGCTCACCAATGACACAGGGCAGAGAACGTACAGCTATCGGTATCACGGCTCAATCCTCCTGGGCTAATTTGAGAACAGGCAGCCCCTCCACGGCGTTGTCCCAGGCGCTGTAGGGGATACGCAGCTCCAGGTATACCATCGGCTCATCCTTACCCGGCTCCTCCACCCGCTGCATCACCACCGCGCAATCAGGCTGGCCGAGAATCTGCGGAGTGATATCGTTGAATGCCGTACCTGGGAAACGCAGCACATAGCAGCCCGCGTCATCCTCACCGGTCTCAGAGGCGGGTATAGTCTCATCGGCTGCAGCCGCAGGGGACTCCTCTTCCTCAACCAGCTCCGGCAGGAACACATACAGATTGTCACGCACCGCTACCATACGCACCTCCTCCGGGATGTCGATACCCGTCACCGGGACACTCCCATAGACGGACTCGCTGTTGACCCTCATCCACTCGCCCAGACGAGTAAATACCCGCACCGCAGGCTCCGGAACAGAGCCGTCCACCCGCGGGCCGATATTGAGCAGCAGGTTCCCCCCCTTGGAGATACACTCCTGCAGCGTTTGAATCACCTGCACCGGGCTCTTGAAGTTGCCATCGTTGATACTGTAGCCCCAGTGATGCCCCACGGTCAGGCAAGTCTCCCAATCGTGCACCACATCGCAATCGGTCGGCACGCACTTCTCCGGCGTATAGAAATCGCCACGCGCCTCTTCCGTACCGAATTCGCGCGGTTTCTCTCCCTCCAGCGAATAGGCGTTGAAGAGACGGTTGTTCATGATAACTCCGGGGTTAATCTCGCGACACATCCTGACCAGATTGGTAGCCTGCCAGGCGCGGTCGCCCTCAGCAGCGCCCTGCGAGTAATCCCACCACATGACATCGACCGGGCCATATTGGGTCATCAGCTCGCGTACCTGTTCGTGGAGATAGCGACAGTAAGACTCCTGGTTGCGGGGAATCCCCTTTTGCTGCAGCATCAGCGCCTGCCCTTTGGGATAGCACAAATCCGGGCAGATGGTGTTATCATAATCCGGGTGGTGCCAATCAATCACGCTGTGATAAAAGCCCACGCGAATACCACGGCTGCGGCAGGCATCCACAAACTCCCGAGCAATATCAATGCCCGCTGTTTTGACGGAATTGTAATCAGACGTTGCGGTATTAAACAGCGCAAATCCCTCATGATGCTTGCTGGTCAGCACCGCGTACCGACACCCGGCGAGCTGCGCCAGTTCAAGCCATTTTTCCGCGCTGCCGGGCTGTGGTTTGAAGAGAGGCAAGGCCTCAGCTGCATAGGTATCCGTGTCTGCGCCTACGTTGCACTGAATCCACTCACCGCCGGCACGCACCCCTTTGTAGACCCCGGCCAGACCGGAGTACAGCCCATAGTGGATGAACATACCCAGTCGAGCCTCACGCCACCAACCCATCCGAAGGTCACGAGGATTCTGTTCAGGCGCCATCTGGCACACTCTGTCGGCAGGGGTGGGGTCCGCCGTGTTTTCCGTCGCGTACAGGGGGCTCTGCATGAGCGCTGCACCGCCGGCCAGCATCAGCATGATCTCGCGTGCTCTCATATCCGCATCGTAACAAAGCCTCTGCGCCCTGTCAAGCATCTAATCCGCTGAGTTCTGACATCCCGCCGAAGCATTGACCTGCAATACTATACACACATAAAAAAGGAGCTGCATCCCAAAAGATGCAGCTCGTAAAAATACTCAGTTCAATCTATCTCCGGAGCATCAGGGCACAGCCACCCAGATAAGGGATTCAGGGTTGTACTTCGGCACCTGGAGCGAGTTACCCACGTTACAGCCATCCTTCTTGAGCAAGTCCAGAATCACCTTTTCATCGGGAGTGGAGAAGTTCGTGCGGAAGAGATGGTACTGATTGCTCGGATTGTTGGACTTGAGGTTCTCGGACATATCCTCGATGAAGAGCATCACACCGAACTTACCGCCGGGCACTTCCGTAATCATCACTTCGATAGGATAGGACTTACCCTCCTCAACCTCGAATACGTTACCGGCAGTCAGACCGCCCAACTCATCGTTCCAGATATCGATACCATTCAGCTTGATGAACTCATAGCCCTTGTGGATTTTATCGGTACCGTCCTTGATGGCAGCAGCGTACTTGACATGATCAGGCTTGGAAGCCTTGGCACCGTCAGGCCAGCGGGAGGGGATACGGTAGCCGGCCTCCAGCACGGTCTTGCGATTGAAACGCACGGCCACGCATTCGTCACCCGTTCCGATGAATCGGAATTTGCCGCTCTTGGGGGCGCGCACCTTGCCGCGATAAATAGCCACCCAGGCACCCTCCTTCACCTTATCAGCCACGCCGTAGGCGATGGGGCCGTACTTAGCATAGGCCACCGGCACGTAGAAGTTGGAAGCATAAAGCTTCTGGGGGGACCTGTAGTACTTGTTCAGCGAAGCCTCAGACCAGCTCTTGAGGAAACCATTGAGCACCTCCAGCACCTTACCCTCACCGGCACCACCGGCAGTAAGGCCGGTGGGAGAGCCGTTTTTGGTCTGCTTGAGGTCGTAGAACGTACCCACCAGAGCAGAGCCGCCGGCCTTACCGGAACCCAGGCCGTTACCGCCCTCACCCAGGCCATCACCCAGGCCATCACCCAGGCCCATGCCCAGATCCACGGAGACGCCCACATCCATGCTGTCATCCATGGGCACGTCCACCTGAGCCATCGCCACGGGGGCAGCTGCGGTGGAGACAATCACGGACGGAGCCACAGAGCTGGAGGGAGAAGCCGCCTTGGAGGAGAGCTGCTGAGTCGTCGGTTCATTGGTGGGAGGCAGGTCTTCTGCAGGAGGCGTGTAAGCCATGAACTCAGGCGGAGCCTCAGCTGCGATGAAGATAACGGTCAGAGCCAGGATGAGGCCACCGCCGCCCACGAACAGGAGACAGGCCAGCAGCGAGGAGATTTTGTTGCGCATGGACGCGCGCTTCAGCTCCTGCTCGGCCTCTTCGGACATTTGGATATGAATAGCCATGGTATGCGATTTTTGTTTGTGTTAAAAACTGTCGATGCTTTCTTATACAACAAGCCCACGCGGATTGCGAGTATAAAATTCGGCTCCAATGTTACAATTGTGTTACAGACGCCACGCGCGTACTTCCAACCAGTCATGGCACTACCACCCAGATGAGGGATTCAGGATTGTACTTCGGCACCTGAAGCGAGTTACCCACGTTGCAGCCGGCTTTCTGCAGCAGCTCCAGAATCACGGTCTCATCCGGTGTCGAGAAGTTCGTGCGGAAGAGATGATACTGATTACTCGGATTATCGGGCTTGAGGCTCTCAGACATATCCTCCATGAAGAGCATCACCCCGAACTTTCCGCCGGGAACCTCCGTAATCATCACTTCGATGGGATAGACCTTCCCTTCTTCCACCTCGAACACGGTGCCGGCAGTCAGACCGCCCACCTCAGCGTTCCAGATATCGATACCGTTGAGCTTGATGAACTCATAGTCCTTATGGACGCTATCAGTACCGGCCTTGATAGCAGCAGCGTACCTGACGTGGTCCACCCCGGAAACCTTAGCGCCGTCAGGCCAGCGGGAGGGGATACGGTAGCCGGCCTCCAGCACGGTCTTACTGTTGAACCGTACAGCCACGCATTCATCGCCCGTACCGACAAAACGGAATTTTCCGCTCTTGGGGGCGCGCACCCTGCCGCGATAAATGGCCACCCAGGCCCCCTCCTTCACCTTATCAGCCACTCCATAGGCGATAGGGCCGTACTTCGCATAGGCCACCGGCACGTAGAAGTTAGATGCATAGAGCTTCTGCGGAGCCCTGTAGTACTTGTTCAGAGCCGACTCTGACCAATTTCTGAGGAAACCGTTGAGCACCTCCAGCACCTTACCCTCACCGGCACCACCGCTGACAATCCCGGTGGGGGAGCCTTTGCGGGGCTGTTTGAGGTCGTAGAACGTACCCACCAGCGCAGATCCTCCGGTCTTGCCGGTGCCCAGACCGCTGCCGTCTTCGCCCAGGCCGTTCCCCAGGCCATCGCGCAGCCCCATCCCCAGCTCTACGGAGACGCCCACCCACACGCTGTCATCCATGGGCACCTCCACAGGAGCCATCGACACGGGGGCGACTGCGGTAGAGACAATCACCGTCGGCGCCACAGAGTCGGCGGGAGAAGCTGCCTTGGAAGAGAGCTGCGGTGTCATCGGCTCATTGACGAGGAGCCGTTCTTCTGCCGGGGGATAATACACCAGAAACTCAGGCGGAGGCTCGGCGGCGATGAAGATAACGGTCAGGGTCAGGATAAGCCCCCCGCCACCCACGAACAGGATACAGGCCAGCAGTGAGGAGATTTTGTTGCGTATGGACGAGCGTTTCAATTCCCGCTCGGCTTTTTCGGACATTTGAATATGTATAGCCATCGTATGATTTTGGGTTCAGAGGTTCATATAATAGTTTTGTATTGCCAATTTTATACCGCAACATACGCTGAATATCGACCCCAAAAAAGGCTATTACTGTTACAGCTGTGTTACAAAACACCTCTTTCACCATCAATTCATAGAGAAATGTAACAATCGTGTTACAAATCTCTCCCGGCTCCCGCTTATCAGGCAGAAATATCAGCCCTCAGGGCACCACTTCCCAGATAGGGGCATCGGCATTGTACACAGGCACCTGAAGCCCGCCTCTTACATCGCAACCGTATTTCTGCAACACCTTGAGTATGCGCTTTTCATTCGGTTTCGCACTATTGGTGCGGAACAAATCATACTTCGGCTTAGCCTTCCCGCCGACAGACTTATCCGTCATATCCTCTATCAGAAGCATCAGGCCGAAACAGCCTCCGGGAATTTCGGAAATCATGATCTCGATGGGATAGACTTTCCCCTTTTCCACCTCAAAGGACTTACCGCCGGTCAGCCCCCCGATTTCGTGATTCCAACGGGGGATACCATCCAGTTGAATCAGCTCATACTCCTTCAACGCTTCATCATTCCCCTGCTCCAGATATCGTTCGTATTCTCTCCAATTCCTGATGCGCCGCGGACCGTTCCTGCGGGTCGGGATGCTGTATCCGGCCACCAGCACCGTCTGTCCGTCAAAGCGCACGGCCAGAGTATCATCACCTGTACCGACAAATCTGAATTTACCGCTCTTGGGGGCTCTCACCTTGCCACGGTAAATGGCTACCCAAGCTGAAGGTCTGCATTCTTTTTCACAATTATAAGCGATTGGGCCATAATGAGCTCTCGCCACCGGCAGGAAGAAATGCGAGGCATACAAGCGCTGTTTGGCTCTGTAATAGTTTTCCAGCACTTGCGGCGACCAGTTGTTCAGGAAGCGATGCAGAATCGAAATAACCTGATATTCGCTGCTATCCCCCCCGGATATCCCGGAGTAACTTCTGTCCTCTCGCTGTTTCAAATCGTAGAAGGAGCCCTCCAACTGGGAGCCATCGGAGACAGCCGTCCCCAGCCCCCCGCCGTTATCAGCCTCACTATCCTTACCCTCCCCTTCTCCATCGACCGGGTCGACGATATCACTCTCCCCGGGGTTGGCCGCAAGAGCCAGAGAAATCCCGGCATCCAGGATTTCATCCGGTGACACCTCCTCCATCACGATGTCGAGGGGTGGCACGATTTCTGCCACGATGACAGTCGGCTCAACCTCCGCCACCGGGGTAGGAATCCGCGCGTGGTATACCGGCGCAACCGATGTCGGGGCAGACTGGCTCTCCGATGACTCAGATGCCGGCACATACGCCAGAAACTCCGTTCCCGACCCGTTGAAGGAATATATGACCCAACAGGTCAGAACAAGCGCTATACCTCCGACGACGAATATCCCCGACAGCATGGCACCCAACTTGTTACGCAAATCTATTCTGCGCAATGCTTTGCGGGTAATCCCGAGTGCCCTGACATGTATCGCCATCGTCTATTAAAAGTCATCATCTTCCGACGTCGGCTCCCAATATATACCAATCGCTCCTATAAATCCAACAAAAAAAATCTGCACCGTTACAATCGTGTTACGACACACGCCGACAGAAATCGCCGCCAAAAACAAGGGAGACAGGAAGAAAGGTTGAGTTTCCCGTCCGATATGCTATACTGAACCCGACGAACCAGTACGACAACCATGGCCGAACGAATCCCCGTACGCAATCCGAATGAAATCAGCAAGCTGCGCAAGGCCGGCGAGGTCTCTGCCCGCATCCTGATGGATCTTATGCCCATCATCCGCCCGGGTATCACCACAAAGGAAATCGACGACTACGCCGCAGAATTATTCAAACGCGAAAAATGCGGCAACGCCTTTCTCGGCTACTGCGGCTATCCCGGGCAGCTCTGCATCTCCGTCAATGAGGAGATTGTGCACGGCATCGGCGGGTCGCGGGTCATCAACGACGGCGATATCGTGAGCCTGGACTGCGGAGCCATCGTCGATGGCTGGTATGGTGACAACGCCATGACGGTTCCTGTGGGCAACGTGAGCGTGGAAGCCCGCCGCCTGCTGGCTGTGACGGAGGAGGCGCTTTTCCGTGGCATTGCCCAGGCGAAGCAGGGCAACTCGCTCATGGAGGTCTGCGGCGCCATCGAGGACTTCGTCAAGCCCTTCGGCTTCGGCATCGTACGCGACTACGTGGGGCACGGCGTAGGCCGCCACCTGCACGAGGAGCCGCAGATTCCCAATTACCGCCCGCGCTACCCCCTGCCCCGCCTCAAGCGAGGGATGATTCTGGCCATTGAACCGATGATTACGCTGGGCAGCTTCCGCGTCAGAGTGCTGGAAGACGACTGGACAGCCGTCACCACCGATGGCTCCTGGTCAGCCCACTTTGAGCATACGGTGGCCGTAGGTTCCCACGGTGGAGAGATTCTGACAGAGCGGCCGCGCATCGCCCTGCCGGAGCAGCTGGGTATCACCCTGTAATCCTGCCGCACAACGGCAGAACCCCACCTGCTACTGAACGGCAGAAGCAGGCACCGTGTCCTGTAGATACACAGGTTCCCCCGAACATTCCGGCCGGGGTTCGCACTGTATCCTTTTTTTCGGTATAACACCATGAGACACCGCATCTTCATTCTCCTGCTGGCCGGGGCTCTCATCCTGGCTCTCACGCTGCTGCAAAACGCAGCACAGGCTACCCCCTACGCCGGCGGTGCCCTCTTCGGCGGCCGCCTGCCTCTGTGGGAGCTGCGAGCGGCCATTCCCTTCGGCATCTTCACCGCCGGGCTGTTTGTGGCAGCCGTAGGCATGGGAGCCATGATTCTGCGAAGTGCCCTTCTCCTGGCCGGCAAAGGCAACAGCGGCATGGCGCGCCGGGCCTCGTTCCTGGAGGTCTGTGCCCTGTGGTGCGGCTGGCCCTTCATGCTCTGCTGCACCCATGCCCTGCTCTACATCGTGCCGCGATACTTCCTCCCGCAGACAACAGCACACCCCAATCATCTGGCGGTCCTCCTTGCGCAGATTCCCTACCAGCTATACGGTTCACTGGCACTCCTGGTGCTCTGTCGCCTCCTTGGTGTTCTCCTGCCCGGGCGCCGCTGGGTAGGCTGGGTACAGCTGGCGCTTCTGTGGCTGCCGGCAATCACGACCGACATCGTATGGGCCGGCGGTCACGGCACCGTCCTTCTGACCATCGGCGCAGCCATCATCGCCGCATCACTTCTCGGCGGCAACACGAGGGCTCGCCTGCTCGGCGGTGCGCTCCTGCTGATGACCGCCGTCTGTTTTGTCGGTGCCATGCAGCCCCGGGATTCTGCCGGCATCTTCCCGGTCGGAGCTGCTGACTTTGTCTTCTACGCCGCTTCGCTTACGGTCATCGCCCTACTGTCAGCACTCAAAATATCCGATATCCGCCATCGGAATCTGCGCTGATGGCGCACAAACGGCGAAAAATGCCGCTCAAAAGCATTTCCGTTATTGCAATCTGCCGTGAAGTATGGTAGATATGGTATGTCTCTTCATTCCAATTTTCCATACTGATATGGCTACTCCCAAATTGAAAATAGGCGGTGCATCTGACACACTGCGCCAGTCTCTCTCCACCAAGGGGCCTATGCCCACAGGTAAAGTCCGGCTCAAGGGTATCAACGGAAAGACCATCCAACCCAAGACCAAAGCCCCTGCTCCGGAGGCACCGGCTGATGACAGCAAGGCCGCTGAAGCTGCCGAGGCCGCCGCCGCTCAGGCTGCTGCTGAAGCTCAGGCTGCTGCTGAGGCTCAGGCCGCAGCTGAAGCAGAAGCCGCCGCAGAAGCCGAGCGCCGGGCTCAGGAGGAATACGAGCGCCAGATGGAAGAGTACAACCGCCAGATGGAGGAATACAACCGCCAGATGGCTGAGTACCAGGCCGCCCAGGAAGCAGCGGCGGAGGAGGAGCCTGCCCCCGAAGCAGAAGCTGCCCCGGCACCTGTCCCGGAAACATCCGAAGAAGACGCCCAACAGACCGTAGCCGCCGCTCAGGCGCTGGCCGCAGAAGCCCCTGCCCCCAAGGCAGCCCCGGGCAAGCTGCGCGCCGCCAAGCCCATCGGCAAAGCCGGAGCTCTCGTTGCCTCCAAACCCAAGACCGCCGGCAGCAAACTCAGCGCCGCCGCTCCGGCCGGAGCCGCCCCCAAGAAGAAGAAGAAAGCGGCCCCTGCCCCGACCTCCGCAGCAGAGGGTGAAGAACTTCCGCCCGAAGAGGAACTCAGCGAGGAGGAGGAAGCCGCCGCCGCTGCCCGCGATGCCTACCTCACCCAGCTGAAGAAATCCGCTGAGGCCACCCCGGTGTGGAAGAAGCTGCCTTTCCTCATCGGCGTCGGTGTTCTGGTACTGGGCGGCATCGGTTGCACCTGGTATGTCATGACGGAAAACGCCAAGCAGGAGCGTGTCAAGAAACACCGCGCCTACATCGAGAAGCTGCTTCGCCGCGCTCAGAGCATCAACCAGAAGGGCGTCGAGACCCTGGAGGAAGCCAAGGCCAAGGGGGTGGATATCACCTGCACCCGCAAGGATGCCAAGGCGCTGATGGAAGTGATTGTCGACCCCTTTGCCAAGAGCGAAACCGGCACCCCGCTCTACGGTCTCGACCCGATCAAGACTGTGGGCTACAACTCCTGCCTGCTGCTGGGTCTGGCTTCGGAGGCCGACCCGGAAATCTGCAAGTACATCTTCGATACCATCGGCAAGAAGTGCGACAAGATTGAATCCGGGCTCTTCCGCTGGCTGCTGCAGCGCATCGCCGTATCCGGCAACAACGATGTCAACACCTACCTGCGCAAACTGGCAGAAGATGTCAACGCCAAGCCCGACTGGCCCGCGAAGAATAAGTCTCTCGCGGCCGTCTGGGAATGCATCGGCATGCGAGTCGGCCAGAACGATGCCCCGGAAATCATCGCCCTGCTCAGCGATGAGAAAACCGACGGCCAGCTGGCCAATACTCTCTGCATCTGCCTGGACAATATCCTGCGAATGATGGATGACAGCCAGGCCTCCGCCAAAGCCGCCATCGGCGACCAGATGTTTGCCGGGCTGCCGGAGAAACTGCGCCGCAACTGCAGCACCACCATGGCCAAGGCCTGCTCTGCCAAGGCTCTTGAGTTCTACAAGAATGAGCTCAAGGACAAGTCCACCTGGAAGAAGGGCGTGGGTCTCACCTTCGTCAGCTACTGGGGCGACGACAGCATCCTGGACTATGTACTGGAGCTGAAAGAAGCAGCCAAGGGCGATGCCCAGCTGGAGAACCTCATCACCCAGGTCATCGCCACCGTGTTCCGCCAGAATCGTGAGCGCTCCGATGCCGATGCGGAAAAACTGCTCAAGATGTACTGCGAAGAACCCTTTGCCGACACCTCAGTGCTGCAGGATCTCATCAACAAGACCGATCCCGACAGCACCCTCTACATCGGTCCCGGCGCTGAGTGCGACAAGCTCACCGAACAGCGTAAAAAATTGGAGACCGTGCGCAAGGAAAAGCTCGCCATCATCAAGAACCTCTCTTCCCTGCGCGACTACAAGTGGGTCATGAACCTGCTGGATCGCTACGGCAAGGATGCGGATGAAGACGTCAAATACGCTGCATCCCATGCCAAGGAACAGGTAAACAAGAACACCGCTGAGGAGCTTGAAGCCCGCGAACTCTACAAGTCTCGCAACAAGTAACTCCCTTCTCTCTCTCCTGTAAGCTTACTACTTACAAGACATTCGAGGGGTCTGCCACGCAGACCCCTCTGATTTTTTGACATCAAGACACAATTTTTCACACCAAAAAACAAGATTAAGCTTGCCAAAAGCTCAAAATGGTGTAGAATTGCCCCGTCCTTTAACATCGAGCTGTAGCGCAGGCTGGTAGCGCGCTTCGTTCGGGACGAAGAGGTCGCAGGTTCGAATCCTGTCAGCTCGATTCCCTTTTTTGAACTCATATTACTCCCGCCCACCGGCGGGAAACGGCGGAGAAAACTCCCCGAATACAGCACGTGGTTGGTGCTGATTGAGGAAAACACCGCTGCCGGGTTCACCTCGCAACGCGCCCCCGTCGCGCGCACGGCTTTTTCATCAACTCCAGATTATGTCAGGTCATAACAAATGGTCCAAAATTAAGTTCACGAAGGCTGCGGCCGACGCGAAGAAAGGTAAGATATTTGCCCGTTTCTCCCATGAAATCACCCTCGCTGCCAAGAGCGGCGGCGGTGATGTAGACACCAACCCGCGACTGCGCGCGGCCATCGAAGGCGCCAAAGCCGCCTCGATGCCCAAGGACAACATCGATCGCGCCGTCAAGAAGGGTACGGGTGAGCTTCAGGGTGCCTCCATCCAGGAGATGACGTACGAGGGCTACGGCCCTGCCGGTACGGCCCTCATCGTAGAAGTCGCCACCGACAACACCAACCGATGCTCCTCAGAGCTGCGCACCATCTTCTCCCGTAACGGCGGCAACATGGGCACCCCCGGCTCTGTGGCTTACCAATTCGACCGCAAGGGTGAGGTGCGCATCAACGATGCCGCACTCACCGAAGACGATGCCATGGAGCTGGCCATGGACTGCGGCGCCGATGAGTTCGAAGAGGGTGAGAGCGAGGGCGAGTGGGTCTTCATCTGCGGTCCGACTGACCTGCAGTCCGTCTCCGATGCTCTGGCTGCCGCCGGTAAGAGCGTGACCGGCATGAAGCTCATCTCCGTGGCGCAGAATCCCACCGTCATCAGCGATTTGGATACCGCCCAGAAAGTCATGAAGCTCTACGAGCTGCTGGATGACTACGACGACACGATGAACGTGTTCACCAACTTTGAGATTGACGAAGCCGTGCTGGAGCAGCTCTGATTATCTCCTCCCTTCTCTCTCTTATTTGCTGTTTTTTCCTGAAGCGGGCGGTATCCGCCATATCCACCGATACCGCCCGCTGATTCTCCCCCCCGCCTCCTACGCATCTGATTAACCATGAGCTCGCCGGATGAGCAAGCCCCGACAGGGCGTCCCAAGGTGTTCCGCAAGCACTTCAACCGCCGGAATACCGACAGCAGGGACGATAGCAAGGCACAACAATCCTCCCCCCAGCGCCAGATGCGCCGGCAGGGGCAGCATGGAAATTTTCGGAAAAACAGCAGACAGCAGGCACCCCAGCCCCGCAAAACACATACCGACAGACAGCGGTCGGCACCCCACCGTGACACGACGGCGCAGCAGCCCTCCCGAGCCTATGTGCCGGTCGGTGAGCCTGAACCCCTCACCGGCATCCTCGAAATCACACCCAAGGGCTTCGGCTTCATCCGCACCCAGGAGAACAACTGGGCACCCTCTGATGCTGCGGTCTATGTCTCAGAAGACATCATCTCCACCCATCGGCTGCGCCCCTATGTGCAGGTGACAGGCATGGCGCAGCGCTATGAGCGGGGGCACCAGCTCATCTCCGTTCTCTCCGTCAACGGACTGCCGCCGGAGCAGGCTGCCGCAGCACCGCACTTTGAAGACCTCAAGGCGGTTAATCCTACCCACCGTCTGGCATTCGAGACCGTTCCCTCTCGTTTCACCACGCGCACTCTCGACCTGATGGCTCCCGTAGCACGCGGTCAGCGCGGGTTGATAGTAGCTCCCCCCCGCACCGGCAAAACCACCCTGCTGATGCACATCGCTGAGGGTGCGCTGCGCAACTACGGCGAGGAACTGCACCTCATGGTGCTGCTGGTCGATGAGCGCCCGGAAGAAGTGACCGAATTCAAGCGTCAGCTACCGGAAGCTGAGATTTTCGCCTCCAGCAACGACAGCGGAGTACGCGAACACTGCCGCATGGCCGAGATGTGCATCGAACGCGCCAAGCGTCTCGTGGAAAACGGCAGACATGTCCTCATCCTCATGGATTCCATCACCCGCCTGGCCCGCGCCTACAATAATGCCGAGCGCGGCAGCGGCCGCACCATGAGCGGCGGTATCGATGCCCGAGCCCTGGAAACCCCGCGACGCCTCTTCGCCGCGGCCCGCAATACCCGCAACGCCGGTTCGCTCACCATCCTCGCCACGGCTCTTATCGAGACCAACAGCCGGATGGATGAACTCATCTTCCAGGAATTCAAGGGAACCGGCAACATGGAGTTAGTGCTTAACCGCCGTATCGCGGAGATGTATATCTACCCTGCCGTCGATATTCTGAAGAGCGGTACCCGCCGCGAGGAACTCATCCTGCCGGAACTGATGCTCGAAAAAGTACGCCTCATCCGCCGCGGGCTGGCCAACCACAAGCCGACAGAGGCCATGGAGCGCCTGCTCTTCTTCCTGAAGCGCTGCCCGACCAATGCCCAGCTGATGCTCGATCTCAAGTCCCGCAGCAGTAATTGAAGCTTCTTACACGGCGGCCCGGTGGCCGCCGATTTTTTATCCTTGCTCCGCAGGGGGGAAGCCCGTATAATCGGGGCATGGCATGGATTTGGCTCCTGGTGGCAGCGGTGTGTGAAGTCGGTTGGCCTGTCGGCATGAAATTGGCGTCGTCGGGGGCGGGGTGTCGTTGGCTCTGGATAGCATTTGCCGTGGTGACCATGGCACTCAGCGGTGTGTTTCTGTATCTGGCGCAGAAGCAGATACCCATCGGCACGGCGTATGCCATCTGGACGGGGGTGGGCGCCGCCTGTACCTTCCTGATAGGCGTTTGTTGTTTCGGTGATTCTGCCTCGCTTCTGCGGATGCTGGGGGTGGGGCTCATCATCGGTGGCGTGATTGTCCTGAAAGTTTCTGCCTGATTCGCATACCTATGTTATTTTTCGAGAGCAAGTACATGCGGTTTGAGGACGGCTACCGCTGCCGCCGCAGGAGAGATGAATACTTTGAGATTCTCGACCCGAAGAAGAAACCGATGCTGCGCTGCCGCAACACGGTGGCGCTTTCCCTTGAGTATCATCGTGAATAAACCCGTCATCGAGGACGCAGCCGGGGAGATTCTCTGCTATATAGTCCGCCCCATTTTCTGCTGCCCCGTGTTTACCCTGCGCTGCCGGACGGGCGCACAGAGCTTGTGGACAGCTCCGGTTCGGCGCGCTGTGGATTGGATCGTGCGGATTACACCTACCACATTGCCTTGCTCGGGGCATCTCTGACTATCTGTCAATACCACCTTCACCGTGTACAGGTGGAACATGCGGCGCATTACCAGCTCGCCCGTGCTGTGGGCTGCTATATATGCTACGTCGAGCGCCGGGAGGACAGACGTAATCACCCTATCTTCGGGGGATTATTGCTCCGGCAATTAAAGGATATTGCTCTGCCGATACGCCAAATGGGAAGTTGTAGGGAAGTACGATTGACGAATGACGAAGTACGAATGAAAAGTTCGCTGCGCTGCGCGCAGATGGTTTCAACTAACGCTAAGCGTTCTTCATCGTTCATCATGCGAGCAGAGCGAGCGGAATGTTGAGCC
>JAFQSQ010000046.1 GCA_017409465.1 Akkermansia sp.
GAAGGTTATCTGTCGCTGCTGCCAGGTATACTCAATCTCTCTGACTCAGAGAAGATGGGAGGCAAGAAAGTCACCCTGTGAGCATGGGGCTCTCGCATGTAAGCCCCTCACTGTCTACAAGCCTTTTGGTTGAGTGCTTACAGAAGAGCGAAATCCATTCCTGCCGGAATGGGCGAAATTGCTCTGCAAGCGGCGCAGCGAAATCGCCACTGACGTGTCGGCGAAATCCACGGCGCAGGTGCGCCGTGGGTGAATATAGGGCCTCATCCTGCGGATGAGATTTCGCCCGGTCGCGGGACCGGATTTCGTCCGAGCGCAGCGAGGATTTCACCTGCGCCGCCAGGTGCAGATTTCGCTGAGGAGCACAGAGAAAGGCGAAATCCATGGCGCAGGTGCGCCGTGGGTGAAGCAAAAAAATCAGGTTTCCCACATGGGGGAAACCTGATGAAAAAAAAGTCAGAGAACGAAGAGGTCGGAATCAGAACTGGCAGCCCACGCCCAGGGAGATGATGTGCTGGCCGAAGGTGCTTTCACCCTCCTCGTGGATGTAGGAGCGACCGAACTCATAGCCGGCGCGGACATAGGTGCTCTCGCTGCACTGAATCTTGATGCCGCCGCCTACGCGGAAGGTGAAGCCATTGAAGCCGTTGCTGTCCACCTTGTCGATTTCGAACTCACCAAAGGTGTAACCGGCCTTGCCTCCTACCGTCAGGAAGACGTCATCAATCAGTTCGATGTTCAGATCGTAACCACCCATGACCGGAACCTGCCAGACCTCGACATCGTAGGCAGAGATGGTCTCATCGCCCATTTCATAGCCTACGCTGATGTTGAACTGATGGCGGAAAGTGCCCTCGGCATCGTTGTACAGGTTGAAGCTGCCGCGCACACCATAGGTGTCGACCATATCGTCATCGCCGATAGAGTAGAGAGCATCAATGGCATACACCGGCTGCATGTCGTAGGAGGTCAGAGCGCCGGACTGGGGAGTGGGCAGGTAATACGGAGCCGCAGATGCCGTGCCGGCAAGAACAGCCAGAATGCTTGCAAGTGAAAGAAGTTTTTTCATAGACACTTCTTCTTTACCACATTATCCGCCCGCTTTCAAGTATATTGTTTCCAAAAGTTGGGAAGCAGATAAACTTTTTCGGCTTCAACGGAACACTGAGCCCGGTTTTCGTGAGCGTTATATTGCAGGGCATGGTAAGCGTCTGCAGCAGGTTACTGCCGGGCAGATGACCGTAGACGAACTGCTTTTCAGACCCACTGTACCGGAAGCCGACGCTATCGCGAAACAAAAATAAGGCTGTTTATTATTTTTATTCACACATCCAAACGAAAATAAGACTTGTACTAATTTTCGTTTTAAAGCTCTAATAAAAATTGACAGAACGCTTTTTTTCATTTAAGCTGACAGCGTGAAACGAGAAAACACAGGCAAGTATGTAGTCATAAGCACTATCGGGGAGAAAGTAAACGCATATATTCCGGCACCATTGCCTCCCCATCCTTTGCCTGAACTGAGTGCCGCGGGCAACAAGCTTCTGATGAGCAGCGTTCGGGCATTGGGTGCATTAGACGCTCTTGGTGAACATCTGCCGGATGTCGCGCCGTTCATCGACGCCTACATTCGCAAAGAAGCCGTGTATTCATCCATGATTGAGGGAACTCAATCATCACTGAGTGATTTGCTTTTGTATGAACAAGGAGGCTATGAACGGAACAATACAGATGATGTTGAAGAGGTAAGTCATTATGTATCTGCTATGCAATTAGGTATGGCTCGCATGCAGGAGGGATACCCTATCTCCTTGCGATTGATAAAGGAATTGCATGCTGAATTATTGCGGAGAGGTCGTGGGGCCACTAAAATGCCCGGTGAATTCCGACAGAGCCAGAACTGGATTGGGGGGACACGCCCCGGAAACGCAGTCTATGTTCCCCCGCCTCCTCAAGACCTCATGGATTGCCTGGGAGCATTGGAATTATTCATCAACCGAGATGATGCACTCTCCCCCTTAGTGAAAGCCGCGCTGGTCCATGTGCAGTTCGAGAGCATTCATCCATTCCTTGATGGCAATGGTCGTGTAGGTCGTCTGCTTATCCAGATGATGCTTTGTAACAGCGGACTTCTTAAAAAGCCTCTGCTGTATCTTAGCCTGTACTTCAAGCAACATCGACAGGAATATTACAGGCTGTTGAATGGTATCAGGCAGGATGGAAATTGGGAGGCCTGGATTGAGTTTTTCTTAGATGCGGTGCAGTATACTGCAAGCGATGCTGTCAGTGTACTTACTGAATTACAGCGCAGCGTAGGCCATGATAAAGCAATCATTGCCACATTTGGACGCATTCGTAAAAATGCTGAGAAAGTACTCAGCACGATGCAGCGACACATTGTTACTCGGCCTCTTATTCTTGCCAGGCAAATAGGCATAGCTCCATCTACCATTTACAGGGTTTTGGATAAATTGGAGGAACATGGCATTGTCCTGCAAAACACGCAGGGGGAACGAAACAGGCTCTATACCTATTCGGCGTATCAGAGTATGCTTGGTGAATCGTCTCACCTGCATCTGACACAACGAAATTAAGGATTTCGTTTTTATGCCCACGCGCAATTTTTTTTTGCTGTCTGAGAGCAGCTGTCGAAGGGGTGAAAGAGAGCTTCAACGGAACACTGAGCCCGGTTCGGTGTGGGTGCCGGGTGGGATGACGCGGCCGGGGAGGATGACGCTCTTGCAGCCGATGCGGGCGTGGTCGCCGACGGAGCAGCCGAGTTTGTTGCGCCCGGTGGGGGTGAGGGAGCCCTGCCAGGGCATGCGGATTTCGCCGGCGTCGTGCCGGAAGTTGCTGAAGATGCAGCCGCCGCCCACGTTGATGTCGTCCCCCAGCACGGAGTCACCCACATAGCTGAGGTGGGCGATGAAGACATCGTTGCCGATGATACTGCTCTTCACCTCGACGGCGTTGCCGATGATGCAGTTGTCGCCGATGGAGGTTTCGCCGCGCAGGTAGGCGTTGGGGCCGATGCGGCAGCCCCTGCCGATGCGGACGTGGCCTTCAATCACGGTGCCGGGGCGTATTTCAGAGCCTTCGCCCAGCTGCAACACCCCCTCCACCACGGCGAGCGGATGCACCTTGCCGCGGATATCCGGCTGCATGGCGCGCAGCTCTTCGGCCACGGCATCCAGCTGCTGCCAGGGAGGTATCATTGGGCGCTTTCGCGGGGAAGTTTCTGCAGGTAGGGCTGCAGGAGGGTGTAGAGCTCTCTGCGGGTCTCTTCGTCAAGCTCCAGGTCATCCATGTATACCTGCTCGTTGATGACCCGCCCGCCCAGACACTGCGAATTGTCGCCATAGAGGTAGAATAGCTCGGCCGTCGTGTCATCGCGGTTGCCCTCGGCCTCATCCCGGTAGTAGTGATCCGGGATGAAACGCAGGGTGCCGCGGGTGAGCAGATTGCGCAGTCGGGGTAAATCAGCATCGCTGACCGGGTGCGTGTCCTTGGTGTCGGTGACCCACTCCGGCTGATGAGGGGTCACGGCGATGTTCTGCGCACAGATGGTCTCCCGCAGCATCTCAGCACTCACGGCGCCGGTCTGTCGGCAGGCCGGTATCAGGGTGAGCACCAGTGCAGCGATTGTCGGAACAAGGTGGGCTGATTTCATGGCTGATGGATATGTCGTTTCCTCTGAGGTCACATTCTACCCCATTTGTCACTGTATGCAAGAAAAATCTGTACCGTATTTCCGCGTGTGGCGGGGCAATGCCGCGAATTTGTCTTGACCTTTTGGGGGAAACGTAGTTTGATATGCGGCTGTCCGCATTTACGTTATGCTCGTATCACAGCTCAAATCGAAAATTCATCGTGCCATGGTCACCCGAGGTGATGTGGATTACGAGGGTAGTATCGAGATCCCCCAGGATCTGGTGGAGGCTGCCGGGCTCTGGCCCGGGGAGAAGGTGTTGGTTGCATCCGTGACGACCGGGAACCGCTTCGAGACATACGTGCTGGTGGGGCCTGCCGGAACCGGGCAGATTATCATCAACGGCGGGGCTGCCCACCTCATCAAGCAGGGTGAGCGGGTGGTCATCATGAGTTTTGCCTTGGATGATAAGCCCATCGTTGCCAAACGTGTCATTTGTAATGAACTGAACGAAATTATCGCCTGAATCCCTTTACAATCGGAACATTTTAAGCTACAATTACCGCCATGTTAAACGCCTCCATTTACATCGTCTTCGCCCTTCTTCTCATCGTATGCTCCCTGCTTCTGCTGGTGGTGCTGATGCAGCGACCCAAGCAGGAGGGGCTCGGCGCCGCATTCGGTGCTCAGATGACTGACCAGGCATTCGGTGCCCAGACGACGGATGTGCTCAAGAAAGGTACGGTGTTTTTCGGAACGCTGTTCATGGTGCTCTGTTTCCTGCTGGCGCTGCTGATGAACATACGTTTTCAGGGTGAGAAATCGGAGTTGGGTCGTACGGCTGCTCCTGCTCCCGTGCAGAACGTAGCGACAGAGACTCCTGCTTCCGCTCCGGCACCCGCCGTGGAGAACCTGGAGAACCTGGTGACTCCCGCTCCCGCTGAGCAGCCTGCCCCGGCTGAGCAGCAGAATTGAGGCTCGATGCCAACTTTCCCGCGCTCCGCATATGCTTTACGGTAGTATCCAGCAGCTGACCGCGGACTCAAGCTCGGCTGAAGTGCAGGGCACGGTGATGGTGCAGGTGACGAAGAAGCTCACCAAAACCACCAAGACCGGGAAACCCTATCTGGAAGTGGAACTGGCAGATGCGGCCGGTTCCTTTTCGCTTAAAATCTGGGACAACGCGCCCTGGCATCCGGCGTTCAATGCGCTGCAGCCCAATGATGCCATTGCTGTGACGGGCAACTGGAGCGTGAATGAATATGGTTTGAACGGCGCGGCGCTGGATTGCCGCAGCCTTACGCCGGAGGAAGAGGAGCAGATGCTCGCCGGCAGCCCGGAGCTCTGCGCCCGGCAGAAAAAGGATTGGGAGGGTATCCTGGCCCTCATTGCCTCCATGCGCGACCCGCGCCTGCGCACGCTCTGTGAGACGGTGACAGAGAAATACGGCGCCCGCTTCCGACGCAGCGGTGCCGCGCGGATGAATCACCATGCCCGCCGCGGCGGTCTGGTGGAGCATGTGGCTTCCGTCATGCGTGTGGCAGAGGCGCTCTGCACGGCCTATCCCTCGCTCAATCGCGATCTGGTGTTGGCCGGAGCCCTGCTGCACGACTGCGGCAAGATGTGGGAGAATGTGTACGAGGAGCATAGCCTGGTGATGCCCTATTCGCTGGCCGGGGAACTGCTCGGCCATATTCCGGTGGGAATTGAGCTGGTGAACCGCCTGTGGGGGCTGATGCTCACCCCGGAACGGCGCGATGCGTGGAAAACGCTTGTGCCCGCCACCGAGCAGGTGCGGTTGCATCTGCTGCACCTTATCGCCTCCCATCACGGTACACTGGAATACGGCTCTCCCGTTGTGCCCAAGACGCCGGAGGCGTTGGCGCTGCACCATGCGGATGACATCGATGCCAAGATGGAGATGTTCCGCGCGGTTTACACAGAGTCGCAGCCGCTATCTGAGCATGTGATACAGCGCAAGTTCCCCCTGCCGTCCAACGCTGTGGTGCCCCTGCCGTCCTTTGAGGGAGGTGAGGCATGACCGAGGCCATTCTCAGCCTGATTTCCATTTCTCTGCTGCTGATTATCTCCCAGCTCAGCCCCGGGCCGGATTTGTTTTTCGTGGTGCGCACCTCGCTGGCGCAGGGGTTCCGCGCGGCCTGTGCCGTGGTGACAGGAATCACCATCGGTATCACTATTCAGCTTTGCATTGTCTGTGCGGCCGGTCGCTGGCTGCTGGAGCAGGAGTGGAGCCGTTGGCTGCTCTGGGCGGCTGCAGGATGGTTCCTGTACCTCGCCTGGAAAATCATGCCGCGACACTTCCGCGCCGCAGAGGAGATTCAGCAAGCCACCGCCGACCGCGAGCCGCTGTTGCACTTGCTCCGGCAGGGATTCCTCTGCAACATCCTCAACCCCAAATGCACCCTTTTCATCTGCGGGCTCTGTCTGGGACCTCTACAGGCATTCGGCGATACTTTCAGCTGGTTTGAACCGGCGCTGGTGGTCAGCATGGCTCTGGCCGGGCAGGGCGGCTGGATGCTCTGGAGTGGCCTGCTGCAGTGGGCTCCCCTGCGCCGACTGTACGCCCGCTATTCCGCCTGGGTGGACCTCGTGTTTGCCCTCCTGCTGGCTCTCATGGCGGCACTCCTGGTGTGGCAACCGGGATTTTAAGGGGCATTTTTTGCCCCCTATGGGCGATTGGTGCTTGCATTTTACAGCGGGATGGAGTATGGTTATTCACGCAAAGACGTTATTGCACTTATGAACGACATTATCACGACAGCATGTAAGTTTGTCACGTCCTCCATCGGCCGCAAGATTCTTGTGGCGCTGACCGGGGCGTGCCTCCTCCTGTTCCTCGTGGGACACCTTGCCGGTAACATGACCATCTACGGTGGAAATCCCGGTGCCGGTGAGCCCTCCTGGATTGACGCATACGCTACCGGTCTGCACACCATGCCTGCCTGGCTGCTCATGGCTATCCGCCTGGGGCTACTGGCCATTCTGCTGGTTCACGTAGTGCTGACGCTGGTGCTCAAGTATGAGAACGTGACCGCCCGCACCCACTACCAGAAGGAGGGTACGCTCAAGGCCACGCTTTCTTCCCGCACGATGGTGCTTACGGGTGTGATGATTTTCTGCTTCCTGGTGTTCCACCTGTGGCAGCTGACTGTTAACGGCGATCCGCACGATTGCTACAACCACATCATCGCTGCGTTCTCCAACGGCTGGTGCTCCCTGTTCTACATTGTGGCCATCTGCTGCCTGTTCATGCACGTGCGCCACGGTGTGCAGTCCATCCTGCAGACGCTGGGTCTTGCCACCCGCAAGGTGCGCCCGCTCTACAATCTGGTTGCCGTTCTCTTCGCCATTGTGGTTTGCGGCGGTTTCATCTCCATCCCGCTGGCTGTGCTCACGGGTATTCTCAAGTAACTTTCTCATCTGACAGACACTTATGAACGACATCAAGTTTCCCGTAAGCGACTACATGCCGGATTCCTGCATTCCGGACGGTCCCATTGAGCAGAAGTGGACCAAGTACAAGCGCGAGGCCAAGCTCATCAACCCCAATAACCGCCGTAAGTACACCGTGCTGGTGGTGGGTACCGGTCTGGCCGGCGGCTCCGCTGCTGCCACGCTGGCTGAGCAGGGCTACAACGTGAAGTGCTTCTGCTACCAGGACAGCCCCCGCCGCGCTCACTCCATCGCCGCTCAGGGTGGTATCAACGCCGCTCACAACTACCAGAACGACGGTGACTCCGTCTACCGCCTCTTCTACGACACGGTGAAGGGTGGTGACTTCCGCGCCCGTGAGGCCAACGTGTATCGTCTGGCAGAGGTGTCCTGCGACATCATCAACCAGTGCGTGGCTCAGGGTGTTCCCTTCGGTCGCGAATACGGCGGTCTGCTGGACAACCGCTCTTTCGGCGGTTCTCAGCTCAAGCGTACTTTCTACAGCCGCGGTCAGACTGGCCAGCAGCTTCTGCTGGGTTGCTATCAGGCCATGGAGAAGGAAATCGGCAAGGGTCATATCGAGATGCACCCCCGCACCGAAATGCTCGACCTCGTGGTCGTGGACGGGCATGCCAAGGGTATTGTGGTGCGCGACATGGTGACCGGCGAAATCAAGAGCTATGCCGGTGACACCGTGCTGCTGGCCACCGGTGGTTATGGCCGCGTGTTCTTCCTTTCCACCAACGCCATGGGCTGCAACGTGGGTGCTGCCTGCGCCTGCTGGAAGAAGGGTGCCTACTTTGCCAACCCCTGCTTCACACAGATTCACCCCACCTGTATCCCCGTCAAGGGCGACTACCAGTCTAAGCTCACCCTCATGTCCGAATCCCTGCGTAACGACGGCCGTATCTGGGTTCCCAAGAGCCGCGAGGTCGCTGAGAAGATTCGCAAGGGCGAGATGAAGCCCTCCGATGTGGCGGAGAATGACCGCGACTACTATCTGGAGCGCAAGTACCCGTCCTTCGGCAACCTGGCTCCGCGTGATATCTCCTCCCGCGCCGCTAAGGAAGCCTGCGATGATGAGCGCGGTGTGGCCGCTACCGGTCGCGGTGTGTTCCTGGACTTCAAGGACGCCATTGCCCGCATGGGTAAGGAGTGGATTGACGGCCAGTACGGCAACCTCTTCGAGATGTACGAGGAAATCACCGCCGTTGACCCGCACGAGCAGCCCATGATGATTTATCCCGCCTCTCACTACACCATGGGTGGTCTGTGGGTGGACTACAACCTCATGTCCTCCATCCCCGGTCTGCATGTGCTGGGTGAGGCTAACTTCTCTGACCACGGTGCCAACCGTCTCGGTGCTTCCGCGCTGATGCAGGGCCTCTCCGACGGTTACTTCGTGATTGCTTCCACGCTGCCCACCTATCTCACCACGCAGAAGCCCGGCAGTGTCACCACCGCCGCCCCCGAATTCAAGGAGGCTGAGGATGCCGTGAAGGAGCGCATCAACAAGATGATGAACGTGAAGGGTACCCGCACCCCGGACGAAATCCACCGCGAGCTCGGCAAGCTGGTCTGGGACAAGGTCGGTATGGGCCGCACGAAGGAATCCCTCATGGAAGCCATCGAGAAGATTCCCGGCATCCGTGATGAGTTCTGGAGCAACGTGAAGGTTGCCGGTTCTACCGAGGGTATGAACATGGAGCTGGAGAAAGCCTGGCGCGTGGCTGCCTTCCTCGACTTTGCCGAGGTGCTGTGCTACGACGCTCTCAACCGCGAGGAATCCTGCGGTGCTCACTTCCGTCTTGAGCACCAGATGGCTGACGGTGAAGCCAAGCGCGATGACGCCAACTTCGCCTACGTGGCCTGCTGGGAGTACAAGGGCACGGGCGAGCTGCCGGTTCTTCACAAGGAGAATCTCACCTTCGACAATGTCCACCTGGCCATTCGTTCCTACAAGTAATCGAATTTAACCTTTTACATCTTTCATATTATGGCAAATCTTAATCTTACGCTCAAGGTTTGGCGCCAGGAGAACGCTCAGGCTCAGGGTCGCATCGAAACCTACAAGGCAACCAACATCCCCGAGGAGGCCTCTTTCCTGGAGATGCTGGACATCGTGAACGAGGGGCTGGTGAAGGAAGGTATCGAGCCGATTCACTTTGACCATGACTGCCGCGAGGGTATCTGCGGTATGTGCTCCCTGACCATCAACGGTGTGCCCCACGGCGGCAAGCACGTGACCACCTGCCAGCTGCACATGCGCCAGTTCAAGGACGGCGACACGGTGTGGATTGAGCCCTTCCGCGCCCGCGCGTTCCCTCTGCTGCGTGACCTCGTGGTAGACCGTACTGCTCTGGACAACATCATTGCTTCCGGCGGTTTCGTGGATGTGCGCACCGGTTCCGCTCCGAACGCCAACAACATGCCCGTGCGCAAGAAGACGGCAGATGCCGCTTTCGATGCCGCTGCATGCATCGGCTGCGGTGCCTGCGTGGCCAGCTGCAAGAACAGCTCTGCCATGCTCTTCACCTCTGCCAAGGCTGCTCACCTCAACCTGCTGCCTCAGGGACACCCGGAGAAGAACAAGCGCGTGCTCGCCATGGTGCGCCAGATGGATGCCATGGGCTTCGGCAACTGCACCAACCAGTACGAGTGCGAGGCCGCCTGCCCGAAGGGTATCTCTGTGGACAACATTGCCAAGCTGAACCGCGACTACATGATAGCCTGCGCTTCCGAGGCCGTGGGCGTGTTCGCCTGATGCGTTTGGTACAACGTCTTTACACCGCCCGGCAGGTTTACCTGCCGGGTGTTTTGTCTGTCAGCATAGAGTTAATGACTTGCGGGGCAGTGGAGGGTGTGGTACTGTTCATCGCGTCGCATGAATACCACCGATCAGTCCCCGTTAGTGATGGTGAGGGCAGAGGAGCTGCCGGAGACCATGTCCTCTGCGGAGCTTGTGAGCCTGCTTGCCCATGAGGTGGCGGCGCAGCTGGGTGTCGATGGTGCCGTTGTTGCGGCTGCCGCCCTGTTGCGGGAGGCGGGCGAACCCACCTATGTGGGGCGCGGTATGGCCGTGCCGCATGCTCGTGTGAGTGGTCTTCCTCTGGCGGCGATGTATGTGGCGCGCTGTCGTAGGGGCATTCCCTGGGGCAGTGGTGAGGCACGCCTGGTCGTGTTTACCGCCGCCGCTGAAGAGAAGCCGGAGCAGTACCTGCAACTACTCTCTGCCGCCATGCGCTGGCGCTTGAGCTACGCCTCTGCTGACGAGGTTCTGCAGGCTTCCTCCGAAGACTTGCATGAGCGGCTGCTCAGCTTCTCTGATATCTGATGCAGCGCCTAAAAAACCGCAGCCGAACGACTGCGGTTTTTGTTGAAGTACGTCAGGATTCTGTCGAATCAGAAGCTATCTTCCTCGGAGGTGGATTCCTCATCGGAGCTCTCTTCTTCCTCAGAGGAGCTGTCTTCGTCAGAGGAGCTGTCTTCCTCCGAGGCGCTGTCCTCATCAGAGCTTCCTTCCTCATCGGAGCTCTCTTCGTCAGAGGAGCTGTCTTCCTCATCGGTGAAGTCATCCACATCAGCGGGCGGCGGTTCATCGGTGGAGGAGTCATCGCTGCTGTCGGTATCTTCGTCCTTGCCGGTTTCAGCGCCGACAGATTCGGCCTCTTCAGCCTTCTTGATTTCCTCGATGCGGACGCGCTGAGCCTCTGTCAGCGGCTTGGAGATGAGATACTGCTCGCTCTGCAGACCACTGGCCTTGCGGGAATCGATGCGGAAGGTGTCGTAACCGGCATCGGCAAGAGTCTCCATGATGGCATCGCTGATGGCCTTGCGGTCATTGGTATCGCAGACATAGAGGCGATAGTTGCCGATGTAGGGTAAATCCCAGGCGGCAACGCCATCACGGGGAATAAGTACACCCGTCATGTTGCCCTGACCATCGGAGCAGATAGCCCAGGTCAGCTGCTTGCCGGTGCGCGGATTCACCATGGCGATGTAGTACTGAGGATACGCATAGGAAACAGTCTTGATGACGGACTTGCGCAGCCACATATCGAGCGCGCGCTCGACGTTGTCGGGCAGGGGACCGGCCTCGGTACAGGTGCGGCTGCGGGGAGAGCTCGCATCGTTATAACTGTACACGGTGGGATTGACGCTGTCGACGAGCTGCTTGGCCTTGTTCTGGGGCAGCGTGACGTTGGAACAAGAGCTGGCGGCTGTGGCCACAGCGATGGCTCCGCAGGTCAGCACAACGTTTTTGAAGAGGGGAAGATGTTTCATGTCGTTCGGTGTTCTTTATTCTAGCCAATTCAACCGTGAAAAGACAAGCAAAAAGTGCATCGAATGAAGAAAAAAGTGAGTTTTTTGCGGCATTTGAGTCGGAATGTGCGTAAAAGGCGGCCGGATAGGAGTTGATAGCTCAGAATGAGCTTGACGCAGCAGGGTGAAAAGGTCAGAATATGGGGGTATGAAATTTTCAAGTTATCGGACGATGAGTGGGGTGGCGCTGAGCCTGGTGTCGATACTGGGGTTGTGTGCCTGTGAGGATAAGGAGCAGGCTGCCGAGCCCAAGCCGGAACAGACTGCGGAGGCTCCGACTCCTGCTGCGCCTGCTCCCGCTGAGCTGAGCGCCTTCGATGAGGCTCGCGATGCTTTGTTTGACCATGCCGTCTTCGTGTTGGGGCAGCGGGTGACCTCTCCCGATACGTTTCCGGAGGTGAATACAGAAGTCAAGGATATGCTGGAGCTGCTGCAGAATTACTATGCTGCTCTGCAGAATGAACCTGAGATGCCTGAGGAGCGCGCCCGTGTGTCGCTGCAGATTGCGCAGACAATATGTGACCTGGGTGCATACGCCAAGGCCTATGAGGCTTATGAGACTGCGGCGAAGGATATCGAAGCACTGCCTGAAAACGTGCGCAACAGCAGAGAGACCAAACGCTCTCTCAGTGCAATCGCTGCCGGTAAGGGAGCCTGTCTGCTGGCGCAGAGTAAGGCGTCTGAGGCTCTGGAGTACTACAAGCAGTCCCTGGAGCTTGATATGGCCATGCTGAAGGAGCTGCATCCCGAGGATAAGCCCATTGAGGGCGAGACGGTGCCTCCCGAGCTGGCTGCTGCAGCTACCGGGGTGCTTGATTCCTATCGTTGTCTGGGTGATTGCCAGAACATCGCAGGCGACCCGGAAGAGGCGCGCGAGACCTACAGGAAGGGCATGGAACTCGTGCAGAAGCTGCGCGTACTGGCGCCTTCCATGGCTGTCTCTTACGTCAAGCTGCTCATCGCCACGGCTGACCTGGAAAATGAGCTGGGAGATGCCCGCAAGGCGCTCGCCGGCTGGCAGCAGGCGGCGGAGCTCTGCCAGGGGCTCAACCAGGCTAATGCTTCTCTCAAGATAAAGGCCGATACCAAGCGCTTGCACGATACCCTCATTCGCCCGATTATGCAGATGCGCGCTCGCTTGGCTGAAGAGGAAAAGTCCAAGTCAGAAAGTGAGCCGAAGCCGGAGGTGACGACAGAGCCTATCCAGCCTGTGCCTGCCGCTGAGGCTCCGGCGCCGGTCGTGGCTCCGGAAGCTGAGGCGCCCAAGCCTGCTGCAGAGAAGCCTGCAACCAACCGTCGTCGTAATCGTCGCAATCGCTGATAGAGAGTGGCTTCCTTCATCATATCCGAGTCGGCGCTGGAGCGCAATGCACGCGTGTTGAGCGAGGTGGCATCGGCTTCGGGCGCTCGGATGCTGGTGGCGCTCAAGGCATGCTCGACAACGGCCTGTTTCGATACCCTGCGGCCATATGCAGTCGGCTGCTGTGCGTCGGGTCTGTACGAGGCTCGTCTGGCAGCCCGCCATATGGGAGGACACGTGGCCGTGTATTCTCCGGCGTATCGTGAATCGGAGTTGGAGGAGCTGCTGGAGTTCGCCCACCATATTGACTTCAACAGCATGCCGCAGTGGCTGCGGTATCGTGAGCGTTGCAGGACTCATCCCAGAGCTCAGAGAGGGGAACTGCAGTTCGGTCTGCGTATCAACCCTTGTTACTCGACGGGGCATACGCCGCTCTACGACCCCTGTGTGCCCGGTTCTCGTCTCGGAATCCCGGCAGAGCAGATGAAGGGCGCAGACCTCAACGGTATCTCCGGGCTGCATATCCATACCCTGTGTGAGCAGGGGGCGCAGGAGCTGACAGATACCTTCCGCGCTTTTGAAAAACAGTTCGGCTCATTGCTGGCTTCGCCGCACATCCGTTATCTGAATCTGGGGGGCGGACATTGGATTACCAAGCCTGATTACGATCGTGAGGCATTGGTTGCCCTGGTGCGTGAGATTCGCTCCTGCTATGATGTTGAGGTATATCTGGAGCCGGGGGAAGCCTGGTTCATCCATACCGGGGTGCTGCGGGCGCGCGTGCTTGATGTGTTTGACTCCCTCGGGTATCGTCACGCGATTCTGGATATCAGTGCCAGTGCTCACATGCCGGATACGCTGGAGATGCCCTATCGGCCGGATGTGTATGCCATTGGCTCGTCCGGCTCCGGCGAGCCGGCGGTTGTGATGCCGGGCGAGTCGTATATAGCGGCAGGCGAGCCCGGGGTGCTGCCCCATACGTACCGGCTCGGGGCTCCTACCTGCCTGGCGGGCGATGTCATCGGCGATTATTCATTCGAATCGCCGCTTGAGGTGGGCGATGAGCTTGTGTTCGATGACATGACTCATTACACCATCGTCAAAACAACCCATTTCAACGGTGTCCCGCATCCGGATATCGTGATGCAGCGACGAGAGGGCGTTACGACGGTGGCACGCCGCTTTTCCTATGAGGATTTTGAAAGCCGCCTCGGGTGAGTCTGCGGGTTTTTCTACAGAAAAATCAGTAAATCATCAAAAAATCTGAAAAAGTGCTTGACTCTTTCATCGGTTTTGGTATACTGTGCGCACCGCAACAAGTTGCGGCTCCTGAAAAGGAAAACGCGCCTGTAGCTCAATTGGATAGAGCATCTGACTACGGATCAGAAGGTTTGGGGTTCGAATCCCTACGGGCGTGCTTCTCATACCAGGCTGAAAAGCAAAAAATGCCGGATTTCTTCAACGAAACCGGCTTTTTTGTACACTAAACACTTGTGTGAGATACACAACATGGGGGCGTCCCGGTTTCGACTGAACATTCGAGACGTCGGCTGCATGTGGAGGTTGATCGGCTGGCCTCCTTAAAAGCCGCTCAAAAGATTAAGTGCCTATTCTGATAACGAATACGCCATGGCTGCGTAACATACGCGCCGGATCCGATTCCTGACGCCTGCTGGGGATGACGATCTTAGCTTAGCAGGCAGGTGCCGTGCGGGGGAACCGCGTGCGGCATGACACCCACAGGTTCCTGGCTTGAGTGGAAGGCTGACGCGGAGCGGACCACCGGCGAGATGCAGCAATCCGCGTCTGAACATGGAGATGCTTACGTCAACAGTGTCCAGGACAGGGGTTCGATTCCCCTCGCCTCCAGCCTCCGTTTTTTCGGAGAAAAAACTTCGGCTTGGCAAGCCAGCAGGCTTGTCAAGCCTCCCTTTTTAGCGGGCAACGCCCGATAAAAAGGGAGGCTGTCACGCCAGAGCGGCAAAGCCGCGGCGGCGGACAAAGGGATTTACGATTTACGAGTGACGATTTACGAGTGACGATTTACGAGTGACGATTTGCGATTTGCGAGTGGTGAGTGACGATATAGGTCGATGCGGGGGGTGGCGATAGAGAAAAACGTCCTTGACTTGTGCAGTAAAATATAATAGAGTGGCAACCGTGGCTGACGTATGAAAGTGATACGTATAACAGACGGTCTGGGTAACCAGATGTTTCAGTACGCCTTTGCTCTGGCTCTGCAGAAGATGACCGGTGAGGAGGTGTACCTGGATCGCACATGGTTTCCGGAATACGGCGGTAAATTGCGCAATGCCGTGCGCCGTGTCTATGGGCTGGATGTGTTTCAGCTGAGTATTAATGAATATGTGACGGCGGAGACCTCGCACGATATCATCTACGGCGAGGGATTGATGGGAAAGCTGAATGAGTTTCTGCATCTGCGACCCGGTCTTCTTCGTGAGGGTAAGCATCCGCTGGGGCTGCCGGAGCTGGGGGGCTATGTCGGCAAGAACAAGGTATTCCGTGGCTTTTTTCAGCAGGCCTCCTATGCAGAGTTTGCGCGGGAGGATTTGCTGGTGGAGTTCCGAATCGACGATGCTGTGCTGGATGCCCCCAATCTTGATATGCTGGCGCAGATCAGAGCTGCCGGTGAGTGTGCGGTAGCTGTACATGTGCGACGGGGCGATTATGTCAATGCCGCTACTCAGAGCGTCTTTGGACTCTGCTCGGCTGATTACTATGCCCGGGCTGCTCGTATCGTGGCAGATAAGGTAGGTAAAACACCTCATCTCTTTGTCTTTTCTGATGACCCGGAATGGGTGCGGAATGATTTTCGTTCGGATTTTCCGCTGACGGCGGTAGATATCAATTCGCCCGATACCGGACATCTGGATATCAACCTGATGCGCCACTGCCACCATGCCATCACGGCCAACAGTACATTCAGCTGGTGGGGCGCATGGCTGATTCCGCACGATGATGCCGTCGTGGTAAGCCCGGAGAAGTGGTTTGCCTCATCGGGACGAGCGGAAGGACTGCAGCCCAGTCGCTGGATTCTTGCCTGATTAGGCTTGCCATGGTTATGCGGGTATGCTAGCATAGACCATCATGAGGAATATCCTGCTTCTGCTGTCGGCTGTTGTTCTGCTGTGTCCGTCGGTGTATGCTCAGGCTGCCGAGCCATCGAAAACGGAGCGTGTGGTGAGTGGTTTACTGGATTTCGGGACAGCGGTGATGAAGAAGCGTGCCGCTGACAGAGAGGCTGCTTCTACTCCGCAGGCTGTTGAGGCAAATGCGCCGGCTGAGGCAGAGGAGAGCAGAATGACCCGATTGGGAAAGTCCGTAGGTACCCTGGTGCAGGGAATGAGTGATCCACACTTTCTGGCAGAAAAGATAGCGACCGTACTCAGGGAAACGGGGGAACTGGTTCTGCGCGAATATCTGGAGCAATATAAGGCCGAGGGTAGAGCCTATACCCGAGAGCTGGCCAATATCATCACCGAGCGTATTGTGAATCATGATAAGGTGGCATCCACGCTGCGTTCCATACGGATGCTTTGTTGGGGAGTTGTTATCTACCTCTCGGTGATTACTTTGCTCATCTTCTTTATGCTCTGGCGCATGAAGTGCTCGAACGAAAAAGTCCTCAGGGCGATAGAGGAGCTGCGTCAAAGAAGCCGCTGAGGTGTCCCTCAGCGGCGGTAGGAGAGTCGGTAGGAGCGCCTGACGGTGTTACTGTGCCAGGGCGGCCAGCAGCTTGTTGTGGATACCGCCGAAGCCGCCGTTGCTCATCACCAGCAGCACATCGCCGGGGTGGACATGGGTCACCACATGCGCCACGATGTCGTCTACATCCTTGCCCAGATGGCACTGTTTGCCGCAGGCTGCGATTTCTTCGCAGAGTAACTGTTCGTTGAGCTGTTCTTCCGGCTTGAGCTTCTTGTGATTCTCGACATGAGCCACCACGGCGAAGTCGGCCTCTGCCAGCGACTGCGCCAGCTCATGTTGGAAAAGGTTGCGGATGGTGGTGTTGCTGCGGGGTTCGAAAAGAACCCAGATGCGGCTCTTGGGATAGCGCTGGCGAATCCCGGTGATGGCCTGGGAGATAGCGGTGGGGTGGTGGGCGAAATCATCCACCACGGTGATGCTGTGTACCGTGCCGCGTACTTCCTGGCGACGGGCGACCCCTTCAAAGGAGTTGAGGGCATCGCTGATTTGCTCTGCATTCAGTCCGGCGACTCGGGCTGCACAGGCTGCCATAGCGGCATTGCGAATGTTGAAGTCACCAATCATGGGCACGTTGAGAGTCGTGCCGTTGAGGGCGTAGGGGGCGTCTTCGGCCGTAGTCAGAGTGAATGAGGAGCCATCGGTGCGGTGGGCGATATTGCCGATGCGTACATCGGCCTGCTCACTCATGCCAACGCTGACGATGCGTACGGTGCGGAGTTCTCTGGCGGCGTGCTCGCGCACGGCTGCACAGTTCGGGCAATCGGCATTGATGAAGACAAGCCCGTTGGAGGGAACCACGCGCAGCAACCGCTCAAAGGAGAGTTTAATCTCATCCACGTTGGCGTAGATGTCGGCATGATCCATCTCGATATTGTTGATGATGACCACCTCCGGCAGGTAGTGCAGGAACTTGGAGCGCTTGTCGAAGAATGAGGTGTCGTACTCATCTCCCTCCAGCACGCAGAAATCGGAGTCGGTGAAGCGTCCGCCGCGTCCCAGATTGCGGGCAATGCCGCCAATCATGAAGCTGGGGTTGAGCCCGTTTGCCTCCATCATCCAGGTCAGCATGGAGGTGGTGGTGGTTTTGCCGTGGGTACCGGTGACTACAAAATTGCGGTGCCCCCAGAGGAAAAACTCTTTCATGGTTTCCGGCAGGCTCATGTAGCGCAGGCGGCGGTCGAGAACAGCTTCCACCTCGGTATTGCCGCGGCTCATGGCATTGCCGATGACGATGAGTTCCGCATCATCCGGAATGTTGGAGGGCTTGTAGCCCTGGAAAATCTGAATGCCCTCACTCTCCAGAAAAGTGGACATGGGCGGGTAGACGTTGGCATCGGTGCCGGTGACCACAAAGCCCTTGCGTGCCATGGCTGAGGCGACAGCCCCCATTGCAGTACCGCATATTCCGAGGAAATGAACGTGTTTCATGTATATTCTGGTGGAGTGAAGAGAGCTAAGAGGTTATATCATCTCTCTTCATTTGGCAAGTGTTTTTTACGTTAGCGCTCTTAGCCCACTTTTTTCAATGTAAAGAAAACATGAAAGCCGGAGGGGGTCATCGTAGAATGGATAGGATAACTGAAAGAGTTGACGACATGTAGGACGCAGCAGGCTGAGAATGGGGATATTCGCCCTTTGCTCTGTGACATATTTGCCTGATGACATAATACAATATTGAGGCGCGCGCGTACGCGCGTATAATGGGTGGCACTTATGAGTGATAACACAACGCCCCCGGAGGATGCTGAAAAGCTTTCGACCGGGGCTCAGCAGGAGTACGGCGCCGCCCAGATTGATAAGCTGGAGGGTCTGGAAGCCGTGCGTAAGCGTCCGGGTATGTACATTGGTGACCCGGATGAACGTGGTTTGCATCATTGCGTGTTTGAGGTGCTGGATAACTCCATCGACGAGCATCTGGCCGGATATTGCAGCAAAATCATCATCCAGATACACGAGGGCGGTACCATCTCCGTGATTGACAACGGACGCGGTATTCCGGTGGATATGCACCCCAAGTTCGGTATTCCCGCCGTGGAGCTGGTGCTCACCAACCTGCACGCCGGCGGTAAGTTCGGCCAGGGTGCTTACAAGTATTCCGGCGGTCTGCACGGTGTGGGTGCCAAGTGTGTGAACGCGCTTTCCGACTTCTTCAAGGCAGAGGTGCGCCGCGACGGCAAGCGCCACGTCATCACTTTTGAGCGCGGCAAGACGGTGGAGAAGCTGCATGTGACCGGTTCCTGCCCGGAATCGCAGACCGGCACGGCCATCACCTTCCTGCCGGATCCGACCATCTTTACGGATACCACGGAGTTCAAGTTCGACCTGCTGGCTCGCCGTCTGCGCGAGCTCGCCTTCCTGAATCCCGGTCTTGTCATCGAACTGACAGATGAACGCAGCGGTCAGGAGCGCACGGAGACGTTTTATTACAAGGACGGTATCAAGGAGTTCGTGAAGCAGCTGGGTGAGAATAAGACTCTCATTACCGCTGAGCCCATCGTCATGAGCGGTGTGCGCCACATTGAGGTGGAGTACGACGGCAAGACCATGGAGGATGATGTCATCGTGGACGTGGTGATGCAGTACAACGACAGCGACCGCTACCAGATTCAGTGCTACGCCAACTCCATCTTCAACGCGGACGGCGGTACGCACCTTTCCGGTTTCCGCAGCTCGCTCACCCGCGCTATCAACAACTACGCCAAGAGCAACAACCTGCTGAAGGATAAAGACCCCAGCCTGAACGGCGATGACGTGCGTGAGGGCCTCGTGGCGGTCATCTCCGTGAAGATGCCCAACCCGCGTTTCTCCTCCCAGACCAAGGACAAGCTGGTGAATACAGAGATTGAAGGCGTTGTCAGCAGCGTGGTGTATGAGGAGCTCAAGGAATACTTTGAGGAGAACCCCGCCGTGGCCAAGGTCATCATCGACCGCTGCCTCATTGCCTCCCGCGCCCGTGAGGCCGCCCGTAAGGCTCGCGAAAGTGTGCGCAAGAGCGCCATGACCGTGGGCGGCGGTCTGCCCGGCAAACTGGCAGACTGCTCCAACCGCGACCCGCAGAAGTGCGAGCTCTTCATTGTGGAGGGTGACTCTGCAGGCGGTTCCGCCAAGACAGCTCGTGACCGCCGTACGCAGGCTATTCTGCCGCTGCGCGGTAAGATTCTCAACGTGGAGAAAGCCCGTCTGGATCGTGCGCTGGGCAGTGAGACCATTCAGAACATCATCACCGCCATTGGTGCCGGTATCGGCGATGGGGAAGGTGAGGGCTCTTTTGATCTGTCGAAGGTGCGTTATCACAAGATTATTCTGATGGCTGATGCCGACGTGGACGGTGCGCATATCTGCACGCTGCTGCTCACGCTCTTCTGCCGCCACATGCCGCAGCTGGTGCGTGCGGGGTATCTCTACATTGCCCAGCCGCCGCTCTACCGCGTCATTCACCGCAAGGTGGAGCAGTATGTGCAGGACGAGGTATCGCTGAACCGTAAGCTCATTTCTCTGGGTGCCGGGGATGTGACCCTGCGCACGCCGGACGGCAGCCAAACCTATGATGCCGATACGCTCATGGGTATTCTGGAGACGCTCATTTCCCTGCAGAAGTATGAGGGCAGCGTGGCCAGCCACGGCGGTGATTTCCGCGACCTGCTGCGCCACCGTGCCGCCACCGGCAATTTCCCGCAGTATCTGGTGAAGGTGCGCTGCGGCAATGATGAGGAGGTGCAGTATTTTGCCGATATGGAGAGCCTGACGGCGTTCTCTGATGAGAACCGCGACCTCTTCCTCTTCGGTGAGCCGAGCGAGGAGGAGCTGGCTGCCAATCCGCTGCCGGTGCGTGAGGGCCCCAGCCGCCGTGCCCTGCTGCACGAGCTGCACGAGGCCAAGGCCATCACCCGCGTGCTGACGCGTCTGGAGGAACTGGGCATTGCCGCTGATAAGCTGTTGAGCGATGATGCCCCGGTCTTCGAACTGGTGGAAAATTCCCGCAACGTGGTGACCTCCATCAACTACGTGCCGGATATCCTGACCAAGGTGCTGGAAATCGGCGGCCGCAGCGTGAGCATCACCCGATTCAAAGGTCTGGGTGAAATGAACGCCAAGGACCTGTATGACACCACCATGGACCCGGAGAAGCGCGAGCTGCTGCGCGTGCGTCTGGATGATGACAACGCCGTGCAGGCAGATAAGATGTTCACCATCCTCATGGGTGATTTGGTGGAGCCCCGCCGCCGCTTCATTGAGGATAATGCCCTCAACGTCCGTAACCTCGATGTGTAACCCCCAACCCTTTTTACCTGAATTATGAGTGAAACAAGAATTCGCCCGGTAGACGTGGCAGAGGAGGTTTCCCGCAGCTTCCTGGACTACTCCATGTCGGTCATTATCTCCCGCGCCCTGCCGGATGCGCGTGACGGTCTCAAACCCTCCCAGCGCCGCGTGCTCTACGCCATGCATGAGCTGGGGCTGGTGCCCTCCAAGGGGACGGTCAAGTGCGGTCGTATCGTGGGTGATACCATCGGTAAATACCACCCGCACGGTGATGCCTCTGCCTACGGCACACTGGTGAACATGGCACAGTCCTGGTACATGCGCGATGTGCTGGTGCTGGGGCAGGGTAACTTCGGTTCGCCGGAAGGTGACCCGCCCGCTGCTTACCGATACACGGAGGCCAAGCTGAGCCACCTGGGGCTTTCCCTGATGGATGACCTGGACAAGGACACGGTGGATTTCCAGCCGAACTATGATAACAGTACCACGGAGCCTGTGGTGTTCCCCTCCGCCTTCCCGAACCTGTTGGTGAACGGCGGGCAGGGTATTGCCGTGGGTATGGCCACCAACATGGCTCCGCACAACCTCGGTGAGGTGGTGGACGGTGTCTGTGCCTACATTGATAATCCCCATATCACCAGCGAGCAGCTGCGTGCCTATATCAAGGGGCCGGACTTCCCCACGGGCGGCTACGTGCTGGGTTACAAGGGCATTGACAGCTACTTCCGCACCGGACGCGGCAGCGTCCGCATGCGCGGCAAGATTGAGGTGGTCACCAATGAGAACGGACGCGAGTTCCTCCATATCTCGGACGTGCCCTACGGGGTGAACCGCGCCGTGCTGCAGGAGCGTATCGCAGAGCTGGTGCGTGATAAGGTTATCACGGACATTGCCGGCATGCGCGACCTGACGGACTACATTGAGATTGAGCTGAAGCGCGATGCCCGCCCGCAGGTGGTCATCAACCAGCTCTACAAGCTCACCAGTCTGGACACCTCCTTTGCCGTGAACATGCTGGCCATTCATGAGGGGCGCCCGAAGGTGCTGACCATGAAGGATGCCATCAACTTCTATGTGGAGCACCGCCGCGAGGTGATTGTGCGCCGCACGAAGTACCTGCTGCGCAAGGCGGAGGACCGCGCAGAGGTGCTGGAAGCCTACCTGATTGCCCTGGCCAATCTGGATGAGTTCATCCGCATCATCCGCGATTCCAGGAACCGTGAGGATGCCCGCAACCGCCTGATGGCTTTCCGCTTCCCGGTGGCTCTGGCCAAGGGGCTGGGCATTCTCATCCACAGCCAGCCTTCCGTGCAGGGGGATGACTACGTGTTCACGGAGCGCCAGGTGAACGCCATCCTTGAGCTGCGCCTCTACCAGCTCACCGCTCTGGAAAACGACAAGATTTCCGATGAGTACAAGAAGCTGCTGGAACTGATTGAGGATTATCTGGACATTCTGGCCAACGAGGCCCGCGTGCTGGGTATTGTGAAAGATGAGCTGCGTGCCATCAAGGAGAAGTACGCCACGCCGCGCATGACCCACATCATCCCGTTTGAAGGCGATATGGCCATTGAGGACCTCATCCCCAATGATTCCATGATTGTGACCATCACCCACAGCGGTTACATCAAGCGCACCAACTCGGATGAATACCGCCTGCAGGCCCGCGGCGGCAAGGGAATCAAGGCTGCCACCACCAAGAGCAAGAAGGATGCCAACGACTACGTGGAGCATCTGTTTGCCGCACAGAATCATGACTATATCATGTTCTTCACCAACACCGGGCGTGTGTACGTGGAGCGCGTGTATGAGATTGATGAGGCCGCCCGCAGTGCCCAGGGACGCTCCATCAAGAACCTGCTGGACCTGCAGGCAGAGGAGCGCATTGCCGCTATCCTGCGTCTGGAGCGCCGCGTGAGCGAGGATGGTAAGGATATCACCTTTGCCGAGGATTCCGGCAACGTGGTCTTTGCCACGAAGGACGGCACCGTCAAGAAGACGGCTCTCAACGACTTCGTGAACTATCGCAAGGCCGGTATCATCGCCATCAACCTGGAGGAAGGGAACTCGCTGGTCAATGCCATGCTCACCACCGGGGAGCAGGATGTGGTCATCGTAACCCACAACGGTATGAGCATTCGCTTCAGCGAGAGCGATATGCGCACCCAGGGCCGCAACACCATCGGTGTGCGCGGTATCAAGCTGCGCGAGGGTGACTACGTGGTGGCTCTGGCCGTGGTGCCGAATGATGAGGAGACTCTCCTCGTGGTTTCGGAGAACGGTCTGGGCAAGCGCACCAAGTTTGCCGAGTACCGCTTGCAGAGCCGCGGTGGTATCGGTATCAAGACTATGAACTGCACGGACAAGACCGGTCTGGTTGTCTCTGCCACCACGGTGACGGATGAGGATGAGCTGATGATTATGACCAACGGCGGGCAGTCCGTCCGCATGAAGGTCAACACCGTCCGTGAGACCGGTCGCGCCACTCAGGGCGTGAAGCTCATCACTCTCAACGATAAGGAGACCATTCAGGAAATCACCCTTGTCATCCCGGATGATGATGAGGAGGAGTCCGAAACGGAATCTGATGCGGAGTCTGAAGGCGGCTCACCCGCCGAAGAAACGCAGGAGTAAACCAAGCTCAATAGATATCACTCACGAGCCCCCTTTCTCTCGTTCGGAGGGAAAGGGGGTATAGGCAAAAAGCTCTGCCGATATGTCGGCAGAGCTTTGTCACAGTTGAGCTGTTGTGGGTGTCAGGCCGGGTCTACCCAGCGGCCATGATCCTTGATGAGCTGTACCAGGTGCTGCACGGCCTCTTCCTGCGGGATATTCATCATCACCGGTGTGTGACCCACGTAGAGGTTAATCTTGTTCGGGGCACCGCCCACATAGCCGAAGTCCGCGTCACTCATCTCACCGGGGCCGTTGACAATGCAGCCCATGATGGCGATTTTGACCCCCTTGAGGTGGCCGGTAGCCTCGCGGATACGAGCGGCCGCTTCCTGGATGTTGTAATGCGTGCGGCCACAGGACGGGCAGGAGACGTATTCTGTCTTGCTGAGTCGTACACCCGCCGCCTGGAGGATGTTGAAGCCGAGTCGGGATGCTTTTTCCGGATCTGCCTCACGGCGGATGAGGACGGCGTTGCCGATACCATCGCAGAGCAGGGAGCCGATGTTGACGCCGCCGGCCATAGGGGCGCTGAGGCTTTCTGCACCGCCGAGCGTATCCTTCAACAGGATGCTGTGGCGCGTGGGGATGACGGCTGCCAGCAAGCGGAAGGCCTGCATCACCGGCATATCTACCCCGTCCTTCACCGTCACCAGGGTGGCGGGAGCATCCTGAAGGGATGCGGTGTCGGCGGGATTGCGCGGGTCGACCTCCACGGCGGCACAGTCCTCTGCACTGATTTCCGGCATGAAGTCTTTCATCTGCGCCGGGTCGAGTGCCTGGCAGGCAGCTGCGGGGAGAACTACGCGTACCGGTTCATTCCACCCCAGGGTGACACCGCCGCGCGTAATGACCTCTGCCTTGCGCTTGGTGTAGACAAAGGGGTCAAAGGCATGGGGCGTTTCTGCCGGTATGGGGGTGGTTGTTCCCATGACACCGGGCTGGTAGGGGGCTGCCAGCTCAAAGCCGGGTGCCACCTCATAGACCGGGTCTTCCGTGAGGGAGACGCGCAGGGTGTCACCGATGCCGTCTGCCAGCAGGGAGCCGATACCCGTGGCGCTCTTGATGCGGGCGTCCTCACCCTCGCCGGCCTCTGTCACTCCCAGGTGGATGGGGTAGTTCCAGTCTTCACCGCTTTCTTTCAGTCGCTTCACCAGCAGGCGGTAGGCCTGAATCATCACCTTCACATTGGAGGACTTCATGGAGAATACCAGCTGGTGGTAATTCAGCTCGCGGGCAATGCGGGCAAACTCCAGCGCGCTCTCCACCATGCCTTCCGGGGTGTCGCCGTAGCGGTTCAGGATACGGTCGGAGAGAGAGCCGTGGTTGGCACCCAGACGCATGGCGCGGCCATGTTCCTTGCAGAACAGCACCAGCGGGGTGAATGCCTTGCGGATTTTCTCCAGCTCCTCCTCGTATTCGGCATCGGTGTAATCCCGCTCCACAAACTTCTTCTTGTCCACGAAGTTGCCCGGGTTCACGCGGATTTTCTCCACCCACTTGGCGGCTTCCATGGCGGCATCCGGCTTGAAATGAATATCAGCCACCAGCGGAACCTGACACCCGGCGGCTCGCAACTCACGGGCGATGTTCTCCAGATTGGCGGCGTAGACCTTGGTCTGAGCGGTCAGACGGATGATTTCGCACCCGGCCTCAGCCAGAGCCAGGGCTTCTTTCACGCATCCCGCCGTATCCAGTGTATCGCTGGTCAGCATGGACTGAATGCGGATGGGGTGGACGCCGCCCAATCCCACGTTGCCCACCATGACTTCACGGGTGATTCGTCGGTTATATTGGTACAAACTCGGACAATGAAGCGTGCTCATGCCCCCACTTTACTCTCCCTTTCCGCATATTTCAAGTAATAAACCGTGTCGGTGCGCGTTTTGCTGTTGACTTTTTGCTTATTTAGAATTAATTTTAAGGCAGATAAAATACACGTTTCCTAAACAATGAAGCCATATTCTCATCTTTCCCTGTTCAGTATCGTGGCCTTACTCAGCTCGTGCGTGTACTATACACCCACAGTTCCCGATATGCCCTACGGCAGTCCGGCCGCCGGTGTGGCCCCGTTACGGCAGTATCCTGATACCTGGGTGACGCAGGCTCCGACGGAACAGGGCGGAGTATTGCCCCCGGGAATGTCTCAGCCGGCTACGCCTGCTCCTATTCCGGCGCCTCGGGTGGATGCTATGCCTGCTCCGGTGGCTTCTCAGCCGGTCACGACTCTGCCGGTGAAGCCGGTGGTGCCTCCCGGAAATACCATTACGACTCCGCAGAACGGGGTGCTGACCCCCACCGTATCAGTGCCGAAACCTGCCTCTGCCGCACAGCCCGCTTCTATGGCGCAGCGTCTGGCCACTGACCCGAAGAGTATCACGAATCAGGGGCCCATTCCTGTGGCAACTCGCGTGGAGGGCGACCCCACCCGCGTGTATAACCCGCTGGATCCCAGCAAGACTATCCGTGTAGTGGACAAGAACGGCAAGCCCTACCCCAGCGGTAAGGAGCTGAAGGTGCGTGGCACCAATTTCCATTTCTACGTTCCGTAAATATGCCGGAGCTCCCATTCAGAACGGTGGCTGTATTCGGCCCGGGACTGCTGGGCGGGTCTATCGCCATGGCAGTGCGTGAGCGTATGCCGGACGCAGAGCTGCGACTCTGGGCTCGTCGGGAGCAGCCGTTGGAGTTTGCGCGGGAGCAGGGCATTACCCCACACACGGGAACCAATCCCGTGGAGATAGCTCGGGGAGCGGATCTCATCATCCTGGCTACCCCCATCGGCGTGTTCGAGGATTTGATACGCCGCATGCTGCCCGGTATCAGCAAGACTGCCGTGGTGACGGATATCGGCTCCGTGAAATCCTATGTCCATCGCACCACCGGTGAGCTGCTGGCAGACCGCCGCCGCATTTTCATCGGTTCTCACCCCATGGCCGGCACGGAGAAAAACGGCATTGAAAGCGCCTATGCCGACCTCTTGCAGGGGGCTACGGTGGCGCTGACCAATCCCCACGGCGCTGCGGAGACGGAGGTGAACCGTCTGGCCGCCTTCTGGCAGGCACTGGGATGCTCTACATACCTTATGGACCCCCGAAATCACGACCACACTGTGGCGCGTATCTCTCACATGCCGCATATCATGGCGGCGCTCACGGCGCGCTGCGCAGCCTCCGGCACGGTACCGATGCAGGACTTGCAGCGTCTGGCCGCCTCCGGTTTCCGCGATACGACCCGTGTCTGTTCCGGCCCGGTCGGCATGTGGGCGGATATCCTGTGGGAAAACGACGTGGCCATCCGCGAAACGCTTCAGGACTGTGTGCAGGATATGCACTACCTCATCGATTTGCTGGAAAACCAGGATAAAGAGGGCGTACGCCGCTGGCTGGAAGAAGGGAAGGCCGCCCGCGAGACGATACGAAAAGAACTGACCTGATTCAATATCCGACCGACAACTACTTGATGAACCTGATAGATACCGATTTCACGCTCAAAGAGCGTGAACAGCTGGAGGTCGCTATGGGTAGCGATAAAACTGTCCTCTGGGCAGGCCGCCCGGTGGCAAAGATGTGGACGCTTGAGTCTGCTCTGCCTGTATTCAGTGGGGTGGTAGCCTGTGGTATCCTGGGGTACATAACAGCCACGGTATGGGGTGGGGCTCGCTGCGGCAGTTCTGTACCAAGCCTTATCTTTACCTGTTTTCTGTTGCCATTCTGGGGTATGATACTGTGGCAGCTGATGACACCGTGGCGGCGGTTGTACCGCTTGCGTCGCACAGCCTACCTGCTGACCCCGCAGCAGGCTATGGTGCTGGAGCCCACGTGCTTCGGTAAATGCAAGCTGACCGCTTATCCCGTGCAGCCGGGCATGGTGAAGGAGCGTGAGGTGGAGCCGGATGGTTGCGGCAGCCTGGTCTTTGCCTACAGGGTGGTGCATGGCAAGAACGGTAGCCACCAGATTCCGCAGGGGTTCATGAATATCCCACAGGTGCAGCAGGTGACGGAAATTCTCGACTCCCTTGTTGCTGCGGAGGCCCCGGTTCCGACAGCTGCTGCGGACATTGCTGAGCAGAAAGCCTCCGGGGACAAGTCTGTTGTCGGGGTGATTTTCGGGTGTATCTTTGCACTGGTGGGGCTGGTGGCTCTGGTTTGCTCCGGCGTGATGGCGGTGGATTCCCAGCGGATAATTGAGGGTGGTATTACCGCACAGGGGGAGGTGGTCTCCCTGCAACAGGATCGGAGCGGCGGCCGCAAAGGAAGTTCCGTATACCACCCTGTGTTCCGTTTTACGGCGCAGGATGGAAAGGAATACCGGGTGAAACACAATATAGGCTCCAATCCTCCGGCCTGGGAGCCGGGAGAAAAGGTGGAGCTTATTTACCGCCCGGATAATCCGGAGGAGGCCGTGCCCAACACCCTCTGGGGAAAATACGCTGTGGCTTTCATCCTTGGCGTAATCGGTATCGGCTTCACCGTGCTGGGATCCTTTCTGGCCTGGTACAGCCGCAGGGGGTAGGGCTGATGCCCACGTATCATCGAGCCAGTACTCCCGGTGCACCGGAAACGCCGGTGCCTGACAGGGGGCGTACGGCGATGCGGTCGATATTGCTCGCTACCTTGGCGGGAATGATGACTTGACGGCTGGCGCCGGAAAGGATACAGAGGGGATACCAGCGCCCTCTGCGGGCTACCTGGATGACCCATTTTCGGGCACTTCCGTCACTCTGCCAGGTGACCTGACAGCCCTGGGTGGTGTCACGTGCTGTGACAGTAGGACGCATGGGGCGAGTGGAGCCACTCCATGGCATGGCCGGAGGAACAGCCGGGGTCGTGTAATGGCGTGCCAGTTCCTGCTGGATACCGCCACGATTGGTTCCGAGAGATTTCCAGCTCCAATAGAGCTGACCGCTGCTCTGGCGCGCCAGTTTGCGGGAGTAATTAATCTGGCGGCCGATTTCCGAAGCTTTACGGCCGGGATCTTCGGTGCTGTTGATTCGGACGCTGGCAATGCCGGGCCAAATGGGGCGGGAGGGGTTGATGCTGCTCCACCAGGCCATCAGTGCATTGAAGCTCTGTGGCCCTTCACAGCGCCAATAGAGCTGGGGAGAGAGATAGTCGACCCAACCTTTCGCAATCCATTTGCGGGCATCGCAGGCCAGATGCTCATAGGCATTCACCCCCGCTTCCACGCTGCCGGGATAGCCCGGTTGCCAGATGCCGAAGGGGCTGATACCTACGCGAACGTAGGGTTTGATGCCTTTCACCCGCGTGTAGAGCGTCTGAACAAAGTCATCGATATAGGCACGGCGTTGAGCCGGGGTTCTGCCGTCTGCCACTTTGTGGTGAGGGGGATAGGGGTAGAAGTAGTCATCCAGGTGGATGCCATCGATATTGTAGCGGCGCACGACGTCGAGAATGACTTTCATCACGTGGTCGCGTGCGCTGCTGTTGGCCGGATTGAGCATGGTGGTGCTACCCGCACGTAACAACCACCCCGGACTTCGGCGTGATATATGGTTCTTGCCCACCGGACGGTTGCTGATGGTGGCACGGAAGGGGTTGAACCAGGCGTGCAGCTCCATCCCTCGTTTATGGCACTCCGTAATGGCAAAGGCCAGCGGGTCATAGCCGGGATTGACTCCCGGTCCGCTCAGCCAACCGCTCCAGGGTTCCAGTGATGATTTGTAGAAGGTGTCACCGTTGGGGCGCACCTGCAGGATGATGGCATTAAGCTTGAGTTTGTGAGCCTGGGTGATGATGGTGAGCAGTTCCTGCTTCTGTTGTTCTGCGGAGAGTCCGGCGCGCGAGGGCCAGTCGAGATTGAACACGGTAGCAACCCACGCTGCGCGGAATTCGCGCGGCGGCTCCGGGGCATTCTCGTTGACTTGTTGCCAGGCCTGAGCCAGTTGGCAGAGAAAGAGGAAGAGGAGGAAGATGCGCTTCACGTGGCAAGCATACTCTGCTTTGTGTCTGCTTGCAAGCCGAAAGCTTGACTTTGCACGTCACTGTGGTAACATTCCGCATGTAGGGGGAGGAAGCTCACTTCCTCTGTTGGTATTCAATTTTCCATAAGGGTGAACCTGCGCGAATTAACCATCCATTATCTTCACATCCTGCAGCAGCAGGGTGTCGATTCTCTGCCGGTGGATGAGGACGCCAGAGTCATTTTGCGCAGCTGGATGCTGGCGGCCAAGGGGCGCGGTACTCCGCTACCGGTGCGGGGACATGCGGCGGTTGTTGGTGCTCCGTCGGTGCTGCCGCAACGCGCAGTAGTGCGGCTGGATGATATCCCGGAGCCGGAGCTGCCCTCAGATGAATCCCGCCCGGAGGATGATGTGCCTTTCTTCCGTCCCGGCGGGCAGAATCCTGCTGAAGCATGGGAAGCCATGCAGCGCATGCTGCCCAACTGGAAACCGCTGCGCGGCCTCGGTACGCTGCGTTCCACCCCGGTGTTCGGCCAGGGAAATCTCTCTGCCGATATCATGTTTGTGGGCGATGCGGTGAATTATCATGATGAGAAAGCGGGTAAACCGTTTCAGGGTGCAGCCGGCGGTAAGCTGGACGGCATGCTCAAGGCCATGGGCCTCACCCGCGAGCAGGTCTATATCACCCACCTTGTCAAGTTCCGACCGGAGCAACCGCGCCAGACCCTCAACACCCGCCCGCCCACCGAAAAGGAAATCCGATTCTCTGCCCCGGTGCTGGATTTCGAGATTGGCCTGGTGCAGCCCCGCGTTATCGTGGCGCTCGGGGTGATTGCCGCCCGGGGTATCCTGCAACGCGGCAACCTTCCTCTGGCGGCCTACCAGCAGGAGCACGGCTCTTATAACGGTATCCCCGTGGTGGTGACGCATCATCCCAGCTACCTCCTGCGCACCTCCGACCTCTCGGAACGCCGCCGCCTCTGGGAAGAAATGCTCTATGTCATGGAAACCGCCGGCCTGCCTATCTCTGATAAACAGCGTGGATACTTCCTCCCGAAGAATTGATTATCAATACATTAAATTATCATAAAAGTATACTTTAATGATGTGGCATATTATCATTAAAGTATACTTTTATTATATCTTGACATGTTGAGCATCAAGGGTTATAATTCTCTCTGAAAGGAGGAGAGATGACTATTTTCAACGAGACGGAGCTGATTCACCTGTTGCAGGAATACAACCCCTGGTGGGAGCAGCGGCGGTGTACCCTCGAGCTGCCGGAGATGCAGCGGCGGGCGTATCACGATGCTCTGAGCATTCTGGATGAGCCCGGGATTCGGCGCTTTGTGGTGCTGAGCGGAGCGCGCCGTGTGGGCAAGACCACGGTGATGCGGCAGATGATTGCTGAGCTGCTGAGCCGCGGGGTGAATCCGGATAATATCCTCTATCTCTCTTTCGATAACCCCGTTCTGAAACTCACCGGCATTAAACCTGTGATAGATGCCTATGACCGCGCCCGCCCGCGAGAAGGGACGCGTTATTTCTTTCTGGATGAGATTCAGTACGCCGAGGACTGGTCGCTGTGGCTGAAGGTGCTCTATGACCAGCGGCCGGAGCTGCAGCTGGTGGCCACCGGTTCTGCCAGCCCCTATATTGAGAAAGGCGCCCGCGACAGCGGCGTGGGGCGGTGGCGAGTGCTGCGCATGCCCACGCTGAACTTCTACGAATACTGCGAGCTGATGCGGGTGAAGCCGGAGCTCCCGGCAGAGGTAACCCCGGAGGAGCTTGCGCGGATGAACCCGGCAGAATTGGCCGGGCTGATGCGTCGTTTTGCCGGTATGGCACCGCATTGGAACCGCTATCTGAACATCGGCGGCTTCCCGGAGCTGCTGCATCTGGACAACACCTTCCGGGCGCAAAGCATCCTCCGTGAAGATGTGGTGGACAAGGTGCTCAAGCGCGATATCCCCTCCCTGTTTGATGTTCGCAACACCCTGCAGCTGGAAAAAGTGTTTCTCTACCTCTGCCTGCACTCCGGCAGCCTTATCAATGCGGCGGCCATGTGCCGCCAGCTCGAGGGTGTCTCGCAGCCCACTCTTTCCCGCTACATGGAGTTCCTGCAGGATGCCAATCTCATCTACATCTGCCATTCTATTGACTATTCCGGCAAGAAAGGCCTTTCCTCTCAGCCGAAAATCTATGTGGCAGATGTGGCGCTCCGCAATGCCACCCTCATGCGTAACCCGGAGCGACTCTCGGATGAAGAGCGCGGACTGATGGCCGAAACAACGGTGTATCGCCATTTCCGCAACGCTTATACCTCGCCCTGCCGCGTGGGGTATCTGCGCCGGGAGCAGCGGGAAGTCGATGTAGCGGTCGATTTCCCCGCAGGAGAACGCCTCCTCTGCGAGGTGAAATACAAGAATGACTCATCCCTCACGGCGGATGATGCCATCATGGCTCTGTGCCGGGAAAAAGCCGCTGCAGCAGCCTTTCTGGCTACCCGCAACATGGAGGATTTCGGGGTTTCCTGTCCGGCGGAGGGTGCTTTGCCCCTCATCCGCATCCCCGCTGCTGTCCTCTGTTACCTGCTGGGAGCTGTAAATGCTTCATCATATGCAGGTTAAATTATCATTAAAGTATACTTTTATAATAAGTGTATTTATCATGGAAGTATGCTTTAATGATAGCACACTATATTGATATACAAAATGTTAAATAAACATAAAAGTATACTTTAATGATATGGTGCGTTATCATTAAAGTATACTTTTATGATGATGTAAGTTCTTGAAAGAAAATGCGGACGGCAACGCGTGGCTGCCGTCCGCAGAGGGATGAATGTTCAGAGGGGGGATTAAGCCTCAGGCTGCTGCTCTGCCTCGGCGGAGTAGTCGATGGCAGCGAGAGCCTGATAGAGACGCCAGCGGCGCTGGATATCCTGCTCTTCGAGGGAGAGGAGCTTCTCGAAGTTGGCCTTGTTGGTCTTGGCCAGCATCTTGAAGCGGTTTTCGCCGCCCTTGCCATCCACACCGATGAGGGCTTCACGCACGGACTTCTTGGGAGCCTTGCTCTTGATGGTGAGCGGGTTCTTGCCCAGCTTGATGTTGTCCGGGTTGAAGTTGTAGAGCAGCCAGCGACCGCAGTCTACGGCATCCTTCTGGCGGTCGAGACCCTGTGCCATGTTGATACCGTGGTTGATGCAGTGGCTGTAGGCAATCACCAGAGCGGGACCGTCATAAGCCTCAGCTTCGGCCAGAGTCTTGAGGGTGTGCTCGTCATTGGAACCCATAGCGATGGAAGCCACATAGATGTTGCCGTAGGTCATGGCCATGTAGCCGATGTCCTTCTTCACCTGGTCCTTACCGCGGGTGGCGAACTTAGCCACAGCGGAGCGCGGTGTAGCCTTGGAGCACTGACCGCCGGTGTTGGAGTACACCTCGGTATCCATGACCAGCACCTTCACGTTGCGCCCGGAAGCCAGGATGTGATCCAGACCACCGTAGCCGATGTCGTAGGCCCAGCCGTCACCGCCGAGAATCCACACGGACTTGCTCACCAGGTGGTTGGCCTGAGCCTTGAGGGCGGCAAGCTCGGGGTCATCGCCGCAGGCAGCCTTGATGGCAGCCACGGTTTCGCGGGCATTGACTACCTCTGCCTCCGTCTTCTGCGGGTTGGACTTGATGGCATCCACCAGGTCTGCACCAATCTTACCGGCAGCGGCTTCAAGGAGCTCCATAGCGTATTCCTGCTTCTTGTCCAGAGAGACACGGAAACCGAGACCGAACTGAGCATTGTCCTCAAAGAGGCTGTTGGCCCAGGCGGGACCGCGGCCGTCGGCATCGTGCGTCCAGGGGGTGGTGGGCAGGTTGCCGCCGTAGATGGAGGAACAACCCGTAGCGTTGGCCACCACCAGACGGTTGCCCAGCAGCTGTGTAAGAGCCTTGATGTAGGGAGTCTCACCGCAACCGGCACAGGCACCGCTGAATTCGAACAGCGGACGCAGGAACTGCTGGTCCTTCACCTGACCGACGTTCACCTTCGTACGGTCAACATCCGGCAGCTTCTCAAAGAACTTCCAGTTCTCGGCTTCGGGCTGGAGAGCCTCTGCAGCCGGGGTCATGGTCAGGGAGTTCGTGGGGCAGACGCGGGAGCAAAGGGTGCAACCCGTGCAGTCAGAAGCAGACACCTGGATGATGAACTTCTTGCCCTGCCAGGTCTTGTGCATCTTGCTGGCATCTGCGGACTTGAAGCTCTCAGGAGCACCCTCCAACTCAGCCGGGTCAACCATCTTGGCACGGAGAGCGGCATGCGGGCACACGGTGGTGCACTTACCGCACTGGATACAGGCCTTGCTGGTTTCCGTCTTCTCCGGCTGCCACACGGGGATTTCGAGAGCGAGGTCGCGCTTCTCATACTGCGTGGTGCCGCTGGGGAAGGTGCCGTCTGCCGGCATCTCAGAAACCTTCACGCTGTCACCCTCACCGATGACAATCTTGCCGAGCACGTCGCGCACAAAGGCGGGCGCGTTGGGAGTCAGAGCGTTGGGGATTTCATGACCCGTGATGGTGTTGCCCAGGGGTACTTCATACAGGTTGGCCAGAGAGGCATCCACAGCCTGAATGTTCTTGGCCACCACTTCATCACCCTTCTTGCCGTAAGTCTTCTTGATGGCTTCCTTGATATAGCCGATGGCCTCATCGGACGGAATCACACCGGAGAGGTGGAAGAAGCAGGTCTGCATAATCATGTTGATGCGACCGCCCATGCCGGTTGCCTTGGCCACCTTGAAGGCATCAATGCAGTAAACCTTGATGTTCTTGTCAAGAATCTGCTGCTGCATGCGGGCGGGCAGGCTGTCCCACACCTTCTCTGCCGGTACGGCAGTGTTGATGAGGAAGGTAGCGCCGTTGGCAGCGTTCTTCAGGAAGTCGAAGAGGTTCAGCAGGCTCGGCTGGTGCAGCGCAATGAAGTTGGCGCTGGTGATGAGGTAGGTGCTGTGAATCGGCGTGGTGCCGAAACGCAGGTGAGACACCGTGGAGGAGCCGGACTTCTTGGAGTCATACACAAAGTAGCCCTGCACATACAGGTCGGTGTGTTTGCCGATAATCTTGATGGCATCCTTGTTGGCACCCACGGTACCGTCGGAACCCAGACCGTAGAACATGCAGCGGGTCACTGTGTCTGCCTCCGTGGTGAAGCTCGGGTCATAGGCAATGGACTTGCCGGTCACGTCATCCTCAATACCCACGGCGAAACCGGTCATCGGCTCGTCCTTCTTGAGCTCATCAAACACGCCCTTGACCATGGCGGGGGTGAACTCCTTGGAGCCCAGACCGTATCGACCGCCCACCACCTTCGGCATGGCGTAGGGGAGCGTGCCGGCCACCAGAGCGTCTGCCAGAGCCTGCACCACGTCCTGCAGCAGGGGTTCGCCCTGGCTGCCCGGCTCCTTGGTGCGGTCAAGTACGGCAATCTTCTTCACCGTCTTGGGCAGAGCGGCAATCATATCCTCTGCCGGGAAGGGACGGTACAGGCGCACCTTCAGCACGCCCACGTCCTCGCCCATGGCCTGCACTGCCTCCAGCGCGGCCTCAGCGCCGGAACCCATCATGATGATGACGCGGGTGGCCTCCGGGGAGCCGATGTATTCCACCAGATCATAGTAGCGGCCGGTGAGGTCACCGAACTTCTTCATGGTGGCTTTCACGATACCGGGAACGGCATTGTAGTACTTGTTCACGGTTTCACGTCCCTGGAAGTACACGTCCGGGTTCTGGGCGGTACCGCGAATCACCGGGGCATCCGGGTTCAGGCCGCGGGCGTGGAACTCATCCACCAGCTTCTGGTCGATGAGGGCGCGGAGGGTATCATCGGTAATGTCGGCAATCTTGCCCACCTCGTGAGAGGTGCGGAAGCCGTCAAAGAAGTTCATGAACGGGATGCGGCTCTCCAGCGTGGCAGCGTGGGCAATGGCGGCCATATCCGGGGCTTCCTGGGTGCTGGCTCCGCAGAGCATGGCAAAGCCGGTGGAACGGGCGGACATCACGTCGCTGTGGTCGCCGAAGATGGAAAGACCCTGGGCAGCCAGAGCACGGGCGGCGATGTGGAAGACGCAGGGAGTCAGCTCGCCGGCAATCTTGAACATGTTCGGAATCATCAGCAGCAGACCCTGAGAGGCTGTGAACGTGGTAGCCAGAGAACCAGTCTGCAGAGCGCCGTGTACGGCACCGGCTGCACCGGCCTCACTTTCCATTTCCACAATACTGGGGACCGTTCCCCAGAGGTTCTTGCGATCTACGGCGGTCCACGTCTCTGCCGATTCACCCATCGGAGAGGACGGGGTGATGGGGTAGATAGCGGCCACTTCCGAACAACGGTATGCCACGGAGGCTACAGCCTCGTTGGCATCAATGGTGCTGTATGTAGTGTTCATTTGCTATAATAGTGAATGTTGAAAAATCAGGTGACGGGTGGAGACAGTACTCCCCCAACGGAAGCAGAGCTTCACTCGGAGTATACTACACCCCCGGGCGTGTAAAATCAATCGAAAAAGAAAAAAATCCCGCATTATGTCCGAAATGTTACTGTTTTGGCGGAGATAGAGCGTGGTGAAATAATCCGATTACGCTCTGTTGAGGGTATTGTCAGCTGTCACTGGGGGGCATGGATGATGTGCAAAAGTTCCTCCTGAGTCCAGTAATCCTTGTTTTTTAGCAGTTGGGCAATATACGCCGAGTATACCTGGCCTCCCTGGATACTCATGTGTTGGGGGGTGTCCGAGTATGCATCGTTGTTTTCCCATGTACCCAGATGGGGATCGCGTAATACCGGGATGCCCAATTTAGTCAGGTAGAGTGCAGTCTGCGCATAGGTCTGTCGGAAAATTGAGGAGCGACAGTGTCTCGGTAGATATACGATTAGGTTGGCTCCGCGAGTGTGGCATGCCCTCTTTGTTTGTTCTATTAGGGAAGCAATGCCGGAGAAGTGAGTAATAGGTGTTTTCTTGATTTCTTGTGGAGATTTTGAAGGCGATATATGTGTTTTGCGGATGAATACTTCGACTCGACCGCTTTCACTTATTCTCGCATTTTCTTTACATGAATATCGATAGATGCAACGAGGGCGCGTTAATATGCGAAGGATATGAGTGCTGTAGCATGAACTATCACCGAAGAGTAAATGGGAAATGTTGTAGGCATTGGGTAAAACGATACCATCGGCAAACATTTTGGAGCCTTGCTGAGTATAGCAAAAATTAACGCCACCGTGAGAGGAATTTTCTCCAATGGAGGTTACGTCTGGGAACATACTTAACACCAGTGTGTCCCCTTTTTGAAGGAAGTCTAGGGCGATTTGGATGTTGCACCTGGTTCCATTACCTGCTTGAGTAGCGGCATTAATGGCTCTTATTCCGTGCTCTTTAAGCATGGATAAGGGTTCGATACTCATGCGCACTTCAGAACCTCCGGCAAATACGTAACAAGGTTCTCCCTGCCTGCGAATTTTTGTTTCCCATTGCCTAGACGTCGACAGACAGTCGCTGAAGAACAGGCTGTCCGGACGAAGGTGATGCTCATAAGTTCTGTTAATGAACAGAGATAGCAGCAGGCTCACAATGAGGTAAATGAGGACTTTTTTCAGCATATCAGAAAGCAAAGTAAATGAATTGCGATTGCTTTTGAGAATGAAGCATAAAGATGAGCAACAGCATGCATCCGCAAGCCGCCGGATTCAGTAATATCTGATACGGATGTCCATATTTTTTTATAGAAATATATTCTAGGAGGATGATAACAAGGGATAAGAAACAGAAGACGATTAAGTGTGACCCTTGCGTGGCATTGTTTTGCATGAGGGAGATAAAGTCGCCGGCATCGTAGGCTGATGGAGAAAGGATGGTAAGGAGGTTGCTATATACGATAGACATGTTTGTCTCATAGAAGAACATCCAGATGAACATCATGGTACAAATGGTTATTCCCCAGCCTATAAGAGAAGGAAGGGTGCGACCTGATTGTCGATAAATGCGGTGAATAACCATGGTAACACCTGCCAATGTACCCCAGATGATAAAGTTCCATCCGGCTCCATGCCAAATGCCGGATATCAGGAACATGAAGACGATGTTAAAAAACCAGAAGCGAGTGCGACTGCCTCCCAGAGCGAAGTATATATAATCACGAAACCAAGTGGTAAGGGATATATGCCATTTGCGCCAGAAGTCTGTTACATTGCAGCATGTATACGGACTCATGAAATTGAGGGTGATGTTAATGCCCAATGCTTTGGCAATCCCATAGGCTGTCAGTCCATAGCCTGCAAAGTCAAAATAGATTCGAAACCCGAAAGCTATGTTATTTCCCCATACCTGGAAGGCATTATGCCCATCGTATCCGATATGCATGGCGGTAGCCAGGTTATCGCCCAGTACCATTTTGAAAAATAGGCCGAGGATAATATAGAAAATCCCTTGAGCGGTATTGGACGAGTCCCATTTCAGATGCAGATTGGTCACCTGAGGCAGGAGGCTGTCTCTGCGTTCGATGGGACCAGCCACAATCTGAGGGAAGAAACTACAGAAATTCATGTAATCAATGAACGTCGGAATTTCCTGATTGCGTTTCAGGGTATCGATACAGAATGCAATTGTTTGGAAAGTGTAGAACGAAATTCCTATCGGAATAACTAAATCGCGAAAAGTATCCCAAGGTAAGCCTATCACGTCTCTGATGATGAAATTGGCGTATTTATAGTACGTGAGCGGAATAAGGAGAATAATGATAAGAAAGATAAGTATAGTTTTTCTTTTTATATTTTCTGTTTTGCGAGCACAAATACATCCGAAATATGCCAGTATGGTGACGAATAAAAAAATAAAAAGAGTCTCAGCGCTGGCTGTGTATAGTAAGGTGAGACTCAGTAAAAGAAGACAGGATTTGGTATACCGGGCTCGACGAATGGAACGCTCTTCTAGCCGGTTGACCAGATAAATGACGGCCATAGACGGCAACATAATGAGCCAGAATGTGCAGGTCGTAAAATCCATTTCGGTGATATACGGATGGTGCGAAGAGTATAAACTATGTTGGTAGGGAAGTCTAGCTTTTGTTGCGGTATGATTGATGGTACACCTCGATGTGTAGGTGAAGCACGTTGAAAATGATTGCTAGCTTATCAGAGGGCGGGGCCGTAGTCGTTGCTGCCTGATTGTGACGGCAGCAGGCAGATGGCGAGATAAATCAGAGTACACAGCCAGCCCCAGACGCTGCTGATGGTTATCAGGAGCAGTAGGAATTGGTTTGGGGGTATCTGGATGCTGAATAATAAGGGGAAAGCCAGTGTTATGCATCGCCCGGAGGCTCCGAGCAGGTAGAATGCAGCAGAGAAACCTACATCGTGCAACCGGCGGATAACAATCGGTCCCAGCAGCAGAACGCTTGAAAGGAAAAACAACAGGTTAACCACTTGTGCATCGTGTAGAGGTGCGGAGAAACCGGGAGGATACAGCATCATCAGCGGGGCACGTTTGAGGAGCCATAGTCCTGTCATGATGGGGAAATACGTGGCGACAAAACGTCGACGAGAGCATCTTCCCTTCAGGGAAAACCATCCGGAATGGTGAAGAAGGTGAGCAGAATTGTTACTATTCATGCGGTATGGGTCATCCCCGGTTTGATTTGCCGGAGGCGGTGATGATGCGGAATTGCAGTACCTTTGTCTGAGTGGCAGCGTGGTTCAGAAATCGGTCTCCACGCGGGCCGGATTGCTGAATGTACTTTGTAAGAAAGGCACGCAGAGCCGCGTTTTTTTGCTCTTCATCCGACACGAGAGTGACTTCGCCGTGCAGCAACAGGCTTTCGTAGGCGGTGGAGAATGCATCCGGTAGCACGCGGTGGTCTCCGGTGATGACCAGGCATGCGCGGGGGTCTGCCGTCAGACAGTCCAGCTTGTATCCCTCCGTTGCACAGTGCAGGTAGACGGTTTCAGCCCCATCCCATACAAAATGGAGTGGTACACCGTATCCTCCTCCGGGTAAGGCCTGCATACAGAGTACGCCATATGCAGCATTCTCCAATAGACGGAGAGCTTTATCCTTGTCCAGATGGCGATCTTTTCTGCGAATGTTCCCGTTGTCGTAGCGCATGTGATTGCCGTTTGTTGCTCGTTGTGCCTCAGTGTGCCATCTCTGGTAGAGTTTGTCAATGAAAACCGCCGCACTGCGGAGATGCAGAGCGGCGGTGGAAAATACCTTTTGTCGCAGTTTAACCGTGCATTACAGCAGGGAGAAAGCGATGTTGAGACCGGCTGTCACGATAGACACCATGCTCATGAGCTTGATGAGAATGTTCAGGGAAGGACCGGAAGTATCCTTGAAGGGGTCACCCACGGTGTCACCCACAACAGAGGCGTCGTGAATGGGCGTGTGCTTGCCGCAGAAGGAGGCATCACCCGTCTCGATGTACTTCTTGGCGTTATCCCAGGCACCACCGGAGTTGGCCATGAACACGGCCAGCACGAAGCCGCCTGCAAGACCGCCGGCCAGCAGGCCGAACACACCGGGTACACCCATGATGAGACCCGTAGCCACGGGAACCACCACAGCGATGAGGGAGGGAACAATCATCTCGCGCTGAGCACCCTGAGTGGAGATACCCACGCAGCGGGCGTAGTCAGCCTTCTTGCGACCCTCGAACACATCCTTGTCGCTGAGCTGGCGGCGCACTTCTTCCACCATGCTCTTGGCGGCGCGGCCCACGGCATTCATGGTCAGACCGCAGAACAGGAAGGAAAGCATGGCACCGATGAAGATACCCAGCAGCACCTTCGGGTTCATGAGCGTCACGTCGAACGCGGCCATGAACTCAGCAATGTTCATCTTGGCAACCTCGGCGCTGTTGAGAACAGTATCACCGAAGTAGCTGGTCTTGAATGTCTCACCGTAGTTAAGGGCGGCAATCTTGAGCTCCTCGATGTAGGAGGCAAGAAGGGCAAGAGCTGTCAGAGCGGCGGAACCGATGGCGAAGCCCTTACCGGTAGCGGCGGTGGTGTTGCCCAGAGCGTCCAGAGCGTCCGTGCGGCTGCGCACGTCATCACCCAGAGCGCTCATTTCGGCGTTACCGCCGGCGTTGTCGGAGATGGGACCGTAAGCGTCCGTGGCCAGGGTCAGACCCAGCGTGGAGAGCATACCCACGGCAGCGATACCGATACCGTAGAGACCCATACTCATGTTCTCGGCGGAGAAGGTGAACTCACCGGCGGAGCAGAGGTAGGCACCGATGGTACCCAGAACGATGAAGATAACCGGCCAGCAGGTGGAAATCATACCCACGCCGATACCGGAGATGATGACGGTTGCCGGGCCGGTGGTGGCGTTTTCGGCAATGAACTTCACGGGCTTGAACTCGAAGGAGGTGTAGTACTCCGTCACCTTACCGATGGCGATACCCACCACGAGGCCGATAACGATGGAGCCCCAGATACCGAGCCAGTTATTGATACCCAGCACCCAGAGAATCACAGCGGAAAGAATGGCGATGAGCACGCCGGAGAAGTTGATACCCTTGTTGAGGGCAGCCATGAGCTGCGTCTGGTTGGCACCCGGCTTGGTGCGCACCATGAACACGCCCAGAATGGAAAGGATAGCGCCCACGGCACCGATAATCATCGGAGCCATCACGAGCTGCAGACCCTGCTCGTATGCCCAGCCGGCACCGGCGGCAGCGGCGGCACCCAGAGCTGCGGTAGCCAGAATGGAACCGGCGTAGGACTCGTACAGGTCGGCACCCATGCCGGCCACGTCACCCACGTTGTCACCCACGTTGTCAGCAATCGTAGCGGGGTTGCGGGGGTCGTCCTCGTTGAAGTGGTACTCTGTTTTACCCACCAGGTCAGCACCCACGTCAGCAGCCTTGGTGTAGATACCGCCACCCACACGGGCGAAGAGAGCCTGCAGGGAAGCACCCATACCAAAGGTCAGCATGATGGTGGTGATGGTCACGAGCTTGCTCACGCCCTCGCCTGCCACCATCCAGTCGCAGTTGTCCAGAATCAGATACCAGCCGGAAATATCCAGCAGACCGAAGCCCACCACGGTGAGACCCAGCACAGCGCCGGAGCGGAATGCCAGCTGAAGCCCCTTGTTCAGACCGTCCTGAGCATCGCGGCAGGCCTGAGCCACACGGCCGGAAGCATAGGTAGCCGTCTTCATGCCGATGAAACCGGCAAGACCGGAGAAGAGACCGCCGGTGAGGAAAGCCACGGGAACAATCTTGTTCTGCAGGCCGAAATAAGCCATGACGCCGAAAATGACGGCAATGATAACGAAGAAGATGGAAACAACCTTATACTGCTGCTTCAGGTAAGCCATTGCGCCCTCACGAACGTAACCGGCAATCTCCTTCATGCGATCCGTACCCTCATCTGCTTTCTTCATGTCGAAGAAGAACTTGGCCGCGCAGGCCAGAACCAGAAGAGAGGCAACGGGAACGATCCAGAATAATGTATTGGGGTCCATTGTCTGATTTGGTTTATTTAGGTTGATTTGCTTTTTACGACAAAAAAGCGCGTCATTCTACACCTCAAAACCTGTTTTGGCAACCCTAAAGTTTGGATTTGATAAGAATTTCCACTGAAATGCAGTAAAAGTAGAGTGTTCTCTAGTTTTGAATCGAATTCCCTTGACTTGAGGCGCAGAGTTCGTTAGGATTAGGGCAGACAACCAAGCTGCAACAAAATAAGATGAAAGCTGTTTTACTGTTCCCCGGACAAGGTGCTCAGAAAGTGGGCATGGGCAAGGATTTGTACGATACATACCCGGAGGCACGCGCCATGATGGAGGCTGCGGATGCCGCGCTGGGCTATTCGCTCACGCAGGTGATGTTTGAGGGGCCGGATGCGGAGCTGACCCGCACCTGTAACTGCCAGCCCGCCCTGTATCTGCACGGTCTGGCTCTCTACAAGATGCTCAGCAGTGTGGTAAATATTGAACCGGTGGCCGCTGCCGGGCTGTCTCTGGGTGAATTCACGGCGCATGCTGCTGCCGGCACGTTCAGCATGGAGGACGGGCTCAAGCTGGTACAGAAGCGCGGGGCTTTCATGGAAGATGCCTGCAACGCCGCCCCCAGCACCATGGCTGCCATGATTGGCGGCAGTGATGAAGCCGTGGCCGCTCTCGCCGCTGAATGTGATATCGATGTGGCCAACTACAACTGCCCCGGTCAGACCGTAGTATCCGGCTCTGTGGAAGGTGTGGACAAGGCCGTAGCGGGTGCAAAAGCCGCCGGGTTCAAGATTGCCAAGAAGCTCAACGTGGCGGGTGCCTACCACAGCCGCTTCATGAAGAGTGCTCAGGAGGCTCTGCGTCCGGAGCTGGAGGCAACCCCCATGCAGACTCCCGCTGTTCCCGTATACTGCAACTATGAAGCACGCCCTGTGACCGGGCCGGAGGATGTGCGCGCCATGCTGGGCGAGCAAGTCTGTGGTTCCGTTCGCTGGGCTGCCTGCATGAAAGACCTCACGGATAAGGGTGAACGCCTCTTCATTGAGATGGGCCCCGGCAAGACGCTGGCCGGCATGATGGCTCGCATCTGCAAGGAGGCCACCGTCATCTCCATTGAGGATGTCGCCACTCTGCAGGCTGCTGTGGAAACCCTCAAGGGCATGCAGGCCTGATTACCGCGCCCGCCGTTGATGCTGAATCATCGGAGCCCCGGATATGAGATATCATCTCCGGGGCTCATTGCTGCTGAGCCTGCACAAACGTATGCCCGCCACTCCCCAGCACCCACAAAAGCCGGAAGAACCCTTCCGCATTCCCTTTTCTTGGTGGCCGCTGATAACGACCTGTTTTCTGGTGCCCATGCTCTGCCTGGTCGGTGGGAACGATTTGGGAGCATACGGTGAGAATGATGCCTTTCGGGATTTTCTGGTTGCCGTCGGGTGGATTGGTATACCTCTGGGTGGCTTTACCAGCCTGGCTTGCGGAGCGTTCATCATCAGTCAGGGCAGAGTGAGGAAAGGGTTGGCTTTGTGGCTCTGCTGCCTGTTGGGTTTCCCTGTCTATGCGCTCATCATCATCGCCTTGTTTACCTGATTTGCTTTTTCGCTATCTATGGTGAATCTGCTTGTCGGAGTTGGTTGGTGATTATCTGGCCGGCATGAGAATCACCTCGTAGCCGAAGATATCAGTAAACATGGCACCCTTAGTGCGTAATCCCATATTTTCCAGCGTCAGATCCTGCACATCCGGAACCAGGAGCTCGAGACGCCGATTGTTGAAGCGCACGGTAAAGTTACTGATGCGGTGGGCGTGTGCTCGCTCCATAGCTTCTGCGACACGGAGCAGGGCTGCAAGCTTTTGCACCCGCAATCGGTTGGCGAGATCCAGTTCTGCATAGCTGCTGTCTGCAGCCGTCGGCGGGCCGTGGCGATGATAGCGAGCCAGCAGGCCGACGATTTCAATATCTCGCCGTGATAGCCCGAATATCTCGGAATTGAGGATGAGGTACTGGCTGTGGCGGTGGTGGTTTTTGGGGCTGATATAGCCACCGATTTCATGGAGAATACCGGCTACTTTCAGTAGCATCCGATCACGCCGTGTAAGCCCGTGCAGCGCCTGCAACTGGTCGAAGAGCGACATGGATAATCTGACGATATGCTCGCTGTGTGCTGGGTCTGCGTGGTAGCGGCGTGCCAGCAGCCCCGAGAAGTGTACCACCTCGTCCTCCAGCTCTCTATCATCGTGTTCAATGGTCGGGAGCAGATTGCTCAGGAAGGCGTGGCTGTATTCTTCAGCCGGGCAGATGATGCTGCGTGGGGAGAATTCCCGCGCAGCCGCCAGGAAGATGTGAACACATGGCAGCAGGTAGCACACGCTGGCGTAGTCTTCGTGGAAGCGGGCAGGGCGCTGCTCCATGGGGGTGTCAGCAATCTGTCTGGCCAGGCGCGAAAGCTTAGCCGTTGTGACAGAGGCCTTGCCGGTGGCACCGGCGATGACCTGGCGAAAATCAGGCCCGAAGATAATCAGCGCATCCGGGCTACGGGGTAGGGCATTTTCCACATCATAGCGCATCTGCTCCACTGTGCCGCGGATGTGTTCGCGTACCAGGATGCTTTCTCCATCAGCGCTGTCAGCCTCGGCGTGCCCGATGGTGATGCCGGTACGGTGGGCACCCAGTCGGTAGTTCCCGTAGTGGGCGATACGCCCTTTCTCCAACACGAGGACGCGCGTATTACCCGGTCCCACGTGCAGAATCAGGGCTCGCTTGCGTTCCAATTCCGGGTGTCGGGTCAGCAGAGTTTTGACATTCAGGTACAGCAGGCGTGTCATTTCGCCGTCGTCCATCATCTCCAGCCGGAGCCCGCAGGCAATCTGCATGCGGTTCACCAGTGTATCCATGTTGCGGATGTTGAGCAATATATTGGTGCCGAGCAATCGCACGGTTACCTTGCCTGCCAGTCTGTACTCTGCCAGCAGTTCATCATAACCGCGAACAATCTGAACACACCTGTCCATGGTGTATCGGCTCAGCTCGCTTTTATTGAATACATCCTGAGCCAATTCCAGTGGCTGGGAAAGGACGTCCAGCACGCGGTATTCGCCTCCCTGGGTTTCTGCCACCATCATCGAGAGCGAATCCGCGCCCAGAAACATCACGGCCTGTACCGTCGGATGTTCCTGATACATCTCCGGGGGGGCAGCCTGACAGGTGGCTGCCGCCTTTTTTTTCTTATTTGCGCCCATGATGGTGGTTGTCGCCCTTGTCGAGAGCCTTGTGTATTCTACACGTCCGGACGCTGCCTTTCAAGCCGGAAATCCCCGCATCGGGTAATTTTCTGTTTGTTGGTGAGGATGATACGTCAGAAAAGACGTTTTTCGCGGCTGGCTTCCTTGCCTTCCAGGTAGCGGACATAGCGGCTTACTCCCGCTCCGTAGGGAGAGGAAAGTCGTAAATCCGGGGGAGTGTCGAGAAGAATGGCTCCACGACGGCGCACCAGGAAATAATAGGCCGCTGTCAGCATCAGCACCAGAAGAACAATACCGGCTGTTATCAGGTAGGGCAGGTTCTGTGGTTCTGCGAGTACATCGGAAAGTCGGGATTTGATGGAGTCATCCTTTTTCTCCTCTACGGGGCGGTATTCAATTTCCACCAGAGGGAGCTTGACGGTAGCTTCTGAGGTGAGGGGTTTGAAATCAGCGGAGAGGGGGGTGATATCTGCCGAGAGCTGCTTCAGAGCGGCCATTAGTCCCTCGACACCACCGATGCCGTCAGAGGCAGCCGCTACCCGCACGTTCTCCAGCCAGGCATGACGTGTGGCATCATCTGCGCTTATTTCCTTGTAGCCTATCTCGATAGCAGACGGATTGCCCAGGGTATAGCGCAGTAGAATCCCATAATCAGTCCGGCCGGAGGCTGTGGCGGTCAGGGCTGCGGTGGTCAGTTCCGTCGGAATCTGCTGCGTCCCCTTGAACAGGGTGGCGAAAATTCGGAAATTGGCATTGGCGTTCAATTCCCGCAGGACATGCAGTACATCATCGCGTTCGGCCGTAGTGAGCAGCCCTTGCGGGTCACACAGACCGCTGACGGACTCACTGGTGTACGCCTTGTGATATTTGACCGGTACGGTCGTATCGCTTTCAGCCGTCTCGTCGTCACCCCGGTTACGGCGCAGGGGGGCGGGTTTGACAGGCTTCGGCGATGAAGCCGTCTGTTTGGTTTCCTTTTCCTCCTTTGTCGGCGGGGTCGGGAACAAATCGGTGTAGCCGGTAGCCAATTCACCGGCCATCAGGAGCCGATAGTGCTCCGGCTCCCAGCGCGGTGCAGCATTGAACCCGGTGGCAGAGGGAGATGAGGGTGCTGATTGTTGGGGGACGGTCGGTGCTGTTGGTGGCGTGGAGGGGGTAACCTCCTCTGCAGTATCATCCTGAATCAGGTTGATACTGCTCTGCGGTGGATTGACTGCGGATGGAGGCTCGGCTGTGTTACCCCACGCGGCTAAGCTTGTGCCCAGTAGCAGCAGAGCACTCAGAGCTGCCGGGGGGATGCGACGGCGCAGCTTGCGATTGACCCCATGAGCTTCGGCGGCGATATTGTGCACGGCACTGCGCATCACCCGTTTGATTCCGGTCACCATGGCACGCTCGCGGAACTGCAGGCGCGCGCGGATGATGCAGCTGTTGATGCTGTCAGGATTGATGTAGGGATCCAGCATGTAGCCCCAGCTGAAGCATGCCGTCTCCAGCTGTACATCCATGACCAGTATCAGCATCCACTCCTGGCGTACCGGTGGAGGGTAGGGGTGAAATGTATCACGCCAGCGTTGTTTGATACCGTTCCAGAGAGCCGACAGCCCTCGCGGTTCATCCGGGTGGGGATGCGGGGCGGGGGATTCACCGGGGCGGCGTTCGCGCAGTTCTGCGTCTTCGATGGCTTTGCGCTGTTCGCGGCGTCCGAAGGACGGGTGGTGAATCCGGGCGTGGTTCAGAATCCAGTGTGCATGCGTGCGCATGTGTTGCACCTGACCATTATCGGTGATATAGATGCACAGGGCGATGGGGGGGAGATTGCGCTCCAAATCCTCCAGCAGGTGCAGCAGCTCCATACGTTCCTGATGAGTCAGAGCGCCGGCTTCGTCCAGCACGCGGGTAAACTCAACCTGGCGGTCACCGAAGATGTCGTTTGCCCGCAGTAGACTGTAACCGCACGCCGGGCACTGATCATCAGCGCCGGTATGGATGGTGGCAGAGCATCTCGGACAAATAGGCACGCCCCATTTATAGCTTTTTTTTCTGCATTCGGGAAGCTAAATCATCGTCACCGCTCAGTTTTTCTCCGGTGGCACTTCGCTGCTGCGGATGGAGCGGCGCGCAACCAGTTGCACGATGGCAGATGCCGCGATTCCGACAGGCATGATGAAGATAAAGGCGGTGAACAGAGCGATGGCCTGTGTCGGGCTGGGCGGAATAGTGAGCAGAATGCAGGTCAGATACACCATCGGCGGTACGAGGAAGGTCACTCCATACCAGATCAGATGGTGGCTGCGTTTGCGAAAATCGAACCGACGCAGGATGAGCAGAATCCCCAGCGGTATCCAGAAGGGGGAGAACACGGATGCAACAGCGAGAGCCGCTTGCCTGACCGATGTTTCCTTCCGGTAGGGGGCTTCATCATGCCAGGCCTCTATAGAAGGGGCAGAGTTCATGTCTTCATCCTCATACTGATAGCGTATTGCCAGCAGAGCCTGCTGATTATCCAGCTGTGCCAGCAGCAGTTCGTGGATGTAGTAGCCCCATTCGTATGAATTATCGCACAGCAGTCGGGATTGTGGCATCCTGTACAGAGTTGTCGTCTCCGTGTTTTCCGGGAGCAGTGCCCGGGGTATCTCCTCAGTGCTGCCCGCGGGCTCAAGCTCCAGTTTCGTCACCAGAGTCCGGAGGGGTATCTCCTCCGCGCGGGTGATGAAGACCACGCTTTGCTCGTCCTCCGGTATTGCGGACCATACCCGCAGGGAAAGCTCAGTTGGTGGCTTACCCAGCCACTGTTGGAAATCCTCCCAGCGTTCTTTCGGAGTGGGCGGCGGCTGTGGTGGCCATGGCGCCAGGAGCAGCGCCAGAAAACCACCTGTCAGAAGCAGGTAGACCAGCAGAACAAGCGGGCGGATATGCCTCATAATCAGAGTTTCGGAACCTTACTCGCCGGCTTCCGTCTTGCGCGGTTTGTAACCGGTCAGTGGTGTTTTACGGCGTTTCTTTTTCGGGGCAAAATGCTCCGGGTGAGCCGCCGCCCAGGCCTCGTACAAATCCGGGCGGTTGGTTTTGGTGCGCTCCAGGGATTTCTCCAGCTTCCACTCAGCCATGGCCTTGTGGTTGCCGGAGAGGAATACGGCCGGTACCTCCATGCCTCGGAACACGTTGGGCTTCGTGTAGGCGGGAGCCTCCAGCAGACCGTCGGAGAACGATTCCTCCACGCTGCTGCGGGCATCACCCAGCGCCCCGGGAAGCAGACGCGCCACGGCATCTACCACCACCACGGCAGCAATCGCCCCGTTGGTCAGGATATAATCACCGATGGACAGTTCCATATCCACCAGCGTCTCGATAACGCGGTAATCCACCCCCTCATAGTGTCCGCAGAGGATGATGTAGTGGGCATCGCCACCCTCCACGCAGGGAGCGGCCAGTTCCTCTGCCACGGACTGGCGGAACACCCGCCCCTGCGGGGTCATGAGAATCACGCGGGTATTTTCCCGTCGCAGCTCCTCGATGGCCTCAAAAATCGGCTCACACTTCATGAGCATGCCCTGTCCGCCGCCGCAGAGGTAGTCATCCGTGCGGCGGTATTTATCGTGCGTCCAGTCGCGCAGCTGGTGCGCCCGCACAGAGACGATACCGCTCTCGGCCGCCCGCCCCATGATGCTCTGGGAAAGCGGCCCGGTTATCATCTCCGGAAACAGAGTCAGTACGTCAATCTCAAGCATGAGAAAAAAGTATGAAGGACAATGAACGAAGGACGAACGGCTTATTGATTGGCAGTATCATGGACGCGTCGAGCAGCCGTTTTGCAGGCAGAGGTAAGCATCGCACAGAGTTCCGAGGCTTCCTGAACCAAAGGTTGCAACCGAGTGGTAGAAACCAATCGAAAATGCTCCACATGCTGCAGCCAATACACACACTCATCGCATTCTTCCTCACATATCTTCAGTTTATTCAGAAAATCGCGGGTAGATTTGGCACGACAGGCAGCCCGATAGTTAGCCCCCACAGAAGAAGCACAACGGAGAAGCTGTCTTCCATAAACCTCCGAGAGTGTATTGTCACTCCCCAGATGGTGAACGAGATGACCGACCCTGAAACTGAATTGCAGCGTTCGTTCCTTCATCTCGTCACCCCGTGCCGTCATAAACTCCTCTTTGTACCTTGTCCTTCAGCCCTTGTACTTTATGCGTTGGCGTTATGGCGGAGCATGGCTTCGACGTAGCCGTCGATGTTGCCATCCATCACATCCTGGATATTGCCGGATTCGAAACCGGTGCGCAGGTCCTTCACCATCTGGTAAGGCTGGAACACATAGGAACGAATCTGGTTACCCCAGGCGATGTCGCCCTTCTCGGAATACTGGCGGTCGGCCTCGGCACGCTTGCGGTCTTCTTCCAGCTGGATGAGGCGGGCCTTGAGCATGCGCATGGCTTCCTCACGGTTGCGGAGCTGGGAGCGCTGGGTCTGGCAGGCCACGATGATGCCGGTGGGAAGGTGCGTCAGACGCACGGCGGTTTCCACCTTGTTCACGTTCTGTCCACCCTTACCGCCGGAGCGGTAGGTGTCCATCTTCACATCGGCTTCCTTCACCTCAATCTCCACATCGTCAGAGATATCCGGCGTGGCATCCAGTGAGCAGAAGGAGGTGTGGCGCTTACCCGCAGCATCGAAGGGGCTCATGCGTACCAGGCGGTGAATACCGCGCTCATTCTTCAGGTAGCCGTAGGCATATTCGCCGTCAATCTTGATGGTCACGGAGCGGATACCGGCTTCATCGCCGTCCGTGCTTTCCATGATTTCCGTGCTGAAGCCGTGGCGTTCGCAGTAGCGGAGGTACATACGCATGAGCATGCTGGCCCAGTCGCATGCCTCCGTGCCGCCGGCACCGGCATGGATGGTGATATAGCAGCCGGCGTTGTCGTGCGGCCCGTTCAGCAGCGTGAGCAGCTCGAACTCCTCCAGGCTCTTCACCCAGGCATTGTACTCTGCGTGAGCCTCTGCCGCCATCTCCGGCTCTTCATCGGCCATCTCGATGGCGACCTCCACATTCTCCAGCCCGGATTCCAGCTCGTGGAACTTTTCCAGTCGGCGCTTGAGGGGGTTCACCTCATTCATCAGCTCGCGGGCGGCGGCGGGGTTATCCCAGAAATCCGACGCACTCATGCGGGCATCCAGTTCTGCTACTCGTTCTTCCAGCTTAGCGAGGTCAAAGATAGCTCCCGAGCTCGGAAAGACGGCTGCGCATAGCGGCCGTGTCGAGCGCCGAGAGATCAAAATTGGTGGTCTGGTTTTCCATACGGGCGCGGAGTATACAGGCTTTCCCCCGCCAAGTCAACCCTCTTTTGTTTGTTGAGTCAGTTTGCTGAGACAATGCGACTATGAGAGCAGAGTCCCTCTCATTCGACGCACGGCAGAGTAAGACGGATGTTTCGGTTGTATATTCGGACAAGAAAGCGCGCAGAAATCAATGTTAGTAGTTTCAGGTCAGAATTTTCGCTTGCTTTGACTTGCGAGAGCGTTGTATACTGGGCACATGTTCAAGAACATCGTAACCGGAGTTGTGCTGGCGGCCTGCGTGGCCCCGGCGTTTGCTGCTGTCGAGTGGATGACGGATATGGAGGCCGCCAAGGCTAAAGCCGCCGCAGAGAAGAAGGCCATCCTGGTGGACTTCACCGGCTCGGACTGGTGCGGTTGGTGCATCCGTATACGCAAGGAGGTTTTTGATAAACCCCGCTTCGAAGAGTATATCAAGGACAAGTTTGTGCCGGTGGAAATCGATCTGCCGCAGAATCCCAAGTTTGATCCCGAATTGCGCAAGCGCAATGAAGCCCTCAGCGAGAAGTACAAAGTGGAGGGCTTTCCCACCATCATGGTGACAGATGCCCGCGGCACTGTGACCGGCGGTTTTGTGGGTGGTATCCTGGATCCGGCTCGTGTGGAAAGTATCCTTGATGCCGGCTATGCCAACGCGCAGAAGCTGGATGCTGCTCAGGGGCTGCAGGGTGAGGCCAGAGCCAGGGTGCTGGCCGAGGTGTACCGCTCGCTTGATGAAGATTTGCAGAATTCGGCCGGAGCGATGCTGGATGAAATCAAGGCTCTCGATCCCAAAGATACTCTCGGTATGGGAGAGATAGGGAAGGAGCGTCGGCAGATGGAGGAGTTTGTGCAGAAACTCGGTGCCTGCAAAGATCCTGCCGAGGTGCGCAAGGTGGTAGACGATACTCTGGCAGCGGCCTATCCGAAGAATCGTCCTCTCATCCTGCAGGCCAAGTGTCAGGTGTATATGGCTCTGGCAGAGACGGAAGAGGATATCCTCGCCGTGCGCGATGCGATGCTGGAGCTGGTGGGCGATCAGCCCAAACGCCGTGCTCAGGTGGAGAAACGATTCGCTGATCCGGCCGCCATCCTCAAGGAGATTAAGGCACAGCGCGAGTTGAAGAAATAAGGCCTTTATCCTGCAATCAGAATATACAACACAGATGGGCAGCATCCCGGCATGAGGGGTGCTGCCCATTGTGATGCATAGTGGTGTGTTTTACTTTGCTTCCGTAGCCAGTCTGAGGCAGGCCGGATAGTCCGGTTGTCCGTTGGAGAGTACGGGTATGGTTGCTACGGGGACGATTTTATCCGGGCACCAGAGCGCGGGATAGCCTTCGTTCATGATACCGTAGCGTATGGTAATCAAATCGTGCGGGTGCGGAATCTTGTGGACGGTCGAGAGCAGAATCAGTCGTTCGCCCCGGGCAGAGTCCGGGAGCCCGACGATGGTGATTTTGCGGCCGGTGTTGTCCGGGGTTATCTTGAGGACGCGGGAGAGGACGAGCTCCACGTGCTCGTGCGATACCATCTCGCCCCCGATTTTGGAGAAGCGATTGCGGCGGCCCAGAATGGTGAGCAGGCCATCGGCGTCCAATTTACCGATATCCCCGGTGCAGAACCAGGAGCCTCGGGTGCGGGATTGGGTGGCCTCTTCATCATTGAGATATTGCGTCAGCACCGATGCCCCCTTCAGCCAGACCATACCGGGAGCCCCCAGCGGCAGCAGCTGTTCTTCGCGTGCGGCATCCATGATTCGCACGGCGAGCCCGGGGAGGGGTGCACCCACCGTGCCGTTACGGGAGGAGGGGAGACTCTGTTCATTCTCCGCCGGGGTGGGGGAGGGAAGGTTGACGGATACCAACGCCGTAGCTTCGGTGAGCCCATAGCCGGCCAGCAGATGGAGCCGGAAGCGCTGACGGGCATCCGTCAGCAGTCCGGCGGGCAGGGTCTCACCGATGACAAAATAGTAATCGACACTGGTGAACGTATCCGGGGTAGCCAGGTGGAACAGACTGTGTGTCAGTGCAGGCGTGGCTATCACCAGCCGAATATCGTAGTTGCGGATGAGTTCGCAGAGCCGTCGCGCTGCACGGGTCGCCGGATACGTTACCATATCGTAGCCGTAGACAAGCGGCATGAGCATGCCGACCGTCAGCCCGAAAGAACGGTAGATCGGCATGGCTGCAAGGAAACGATCGCCGGGAGTGAGGTCGAGGCGGCTCTGCGCCTCAGCCAGAGCTGCTATCAGCATCCGATGGGTCAGCGGTACACCCTTTGCATTGCCTGAGGTACCGCCGGTGAACAACAGGGCTGCTTCACTGTCAGGATTCGGCGTGTCGGTCAGCCTGAGACGGTGGGCGATTTTTTCCGGGGTGAGCATGCGCAGGAAGAGTCGCCATATCTTCAGCCGACTGCCGCTCATATCGGCTAGTTCCTGCTCGATGTAGATGAGATCGCGTGTTCGTGGCCAGGCGAAGTCGCGCAGCTTGGTTACGAAGCGCTCTTCTGTAATGAAACGGGTGATATCAGCCCGACGGACGATGCTGCGGAATACTTCCTCCGATGCGTGGTAATCGATGTTGACCGGACTGATGCCGGCCAGGATACAGGCGCAGTTGGCGATGGTTGAGAGCTTGCCCGGGGGCAGGATGATGCCGAGCCTGCGGTGCGAGGTGTGACGCTTCAGTAGCCTGGCCAGCCGGAAAGCGTAGACGAGTACATCCTGGTGGCTCATGCGCGTATCGTCGATACCATCGATGACGCATGCCTCGGGGTGGGCTTTCAGCGCACTGATGAGCAGGTGCGGCAGTGAGGCGTCCTCTGTCAGTGGATGGTGCCTGAAGATATCGGCAGAGGCTTCCAGCCAGCCGGTCAATACACGGGCGCTCTGTGCCGGTCCCGGTTTGATGGGAGCAAGGATACGCAGCTGCAGCGGCTCATCTGTCGGGAGCGAGGTCAGCGCGTCCTCCGGTCCCGCATTACCGGAAGCGCAGTACACGGGCAGCACCGGTATGGGCGAGCCGTCGAAGAAGGTGAGCAGCCGTGCCGGTATATCACTGAGTGCGGCTCTCTGCTGAGCCGGGTGTCCGGGCAGCAGTACCAGGTGGCGGCGCTGCTCAGCGAAGCGCCGCAGCAGCTCAACGACCTGAGCCTGAGTCTGCTGTTCGATGGAAAAGACGGTGCCGGCAGCTTTTGTCTGCTGCAGGTGCTGCATGATGTCAGCGGCCGGGCGCAGCGAGTTCTCTACCAACCATGCCACGCGCGAAGAGCCCCCCAGAGCTTTTTCCAACTCCTGCATGATATCCAGACTCACCCGGTTGGGCAGTATCAGCATGGGCTGATCCGGTATATTGCCTGTTCCTTCTGTGATGATTTTGCTCATGCGCGGTGGTGTCTTCTATTTATCACATGCTCCCGCAAAGGTCAAGCTGATAGACCGACCGGCCCGAGTAAACGCCATAGAAATGTGACAGTAAAAAAAGCGCGGCTCGTGAGCCGCGCTTTACCGGAAAAGTCGGGAGCCTGGGGTGGCATTAAGCCTCCATAGCCTTGAGAATGGGGTTAATCTTCGCCATGGCCTCAATGATGCGCTCGTTGACGCTGTTGCGGCACATGCCGTCGGCCATACGGATGGCGTTGTAGATGGCGATATCGCTGGCAGAGCCATGAGCGATGATCGAGACGCCGCCTACGCCCATGAGCGGGCAGCCGCCGATGGTATCAGCACTCATCTGCTTGCGCAGGCTGCTGAACGCGGATTTCATGAGCAGAGCACCCAGGATGGTCAGCGGGTTCATCTTCACTGCTTTCTTGATCTGGCCGGAGAAGAACTTGGCGGTAGATTCGACGCTCTTGAGGAGGATGTTGCCGGTGAAGCCATCGGTGACGGCTACATCGAGCTTGAGTTCGCTGTCGAAGAGGTCGTGCCCCTCGCAGTTGCCGATGAAGTTGAAGGGCAGCACGCCCTCATCGGCCAGGTGGCGCAGCAGTTTATAGGTTCCCTTGGAGAATTCGCTGCCTTTGCAATCTTCCGTACCGTTGCTCATCACGCCCACATTCGGGGTCTCGATATTGTAGATGTAGCGTGACATGAGAGCGGTCATCACGGCATAGCCCACCAGGTGGCTGGGTTTGGCGTCCGGGTTGGCTCCCGTATCGCTGACCAGTACATAGCCGCGCGATGCGGGCAGGGGGGAGACGATGCCCGCGCGTTCTACCCCGGGCAGGAGACGCAGTTTGATGGTGCTGGCAGCCACGGCGGCTCCGGTGTTGCCGGCGGAGAGTACAGCGTCGCAGGTGCCGTCTTTCACCAGATCCACGGAGATGCTCATGGAGGAGTTCTTCTTCTTGCGAACGGCCACGATTCCGTTCTCCTCCATGCCCACCACCTCGGGTGCATGCACAATCTCCAGACGAGGGTCGGCTCCGTATCCGGCGGCATCGCAAAGCGGTTTCAGGGTGGTCTCATCGCCCACCATGTAGAGTTTTTTCAGTGTATCGAGCTTTTGCAGGGCAAGTTTTGCCCCGTCGATATTGGGTTGCGGCGCGAAATCGCCGCCCATGGCATCCAGTGCGAGCTTCATGTAAGTGGATTATGGTTGTACGGTCAGCCGTAAAAAGCTTTATCGTACTCTACCAGAATGCGGGTATGATGTCAATAACAAAACCGCCTGTACTTGAAGCACAGGCGGTTGAAAAAAAGCATCAGGGTGAAAGAATGGGGATTAGTCCACAAGCTTCACCACGACCTCAGCACCGCTCTGGGTCTTGTAGGTGCCGCACTGCGGGCAGGCGGTGTGACCGGGGACGGCTGCGCCACACTTGGGGCACTTGCCGAGCTTGGGAGCCTTCCAGGCCTGTGCGGCCAGGCGGGAGCGCTGCTTCATCTTGGACGTTCTGCGTTTCGGAGCTGCCATAGTTCTATACTGGTTTAAGAGTTTTCTAGGTGATATAGAGTGGTGCCTTGCGCTTACTTGGCGGGAAACTGATCCAGTGCATCCCAGACGCTGTTGCCACTCGGGGTGGCAGAGTCTACACCCAAAGTGGGGTCTTTGTCCAGCCTAAAATCACCAAAATTGTCATTTATTTCACATTCTCTGTCTGCAAGTTCGCATTTTGGGTAGGCCGGGAGTGCCAGAATGATGTCTTCGCGGACAAATTCGGTGGCATCGAAGGTAATTTTACCTTTCACCTCCTCGGAGAGGGTGAAGTCATCCACCACGACCTCGTAGTCGAAGTGTTGCAGGCAGCGGTCACAGCGCAGGGAGAACTCGGCGCTGAGTGTGCCGCGGAGCATCAGCTCAGTGTCGTAGAGCTGGACTTCCAGGTCATACACCAGCGGGCCGATGCTGCGGAGCGCCTCCGTGTCGATGTCGAATACGGAGCTGTCCAGTTCGCCGTGCAGGCGGAGACCTTCTTCGGGGAACTCTTCCAGGGAGATGATGAGGCGGTCTTGCATACAGACAGAATGTAAGGAAGGCTTATTAATTTTGGGATTTACGATTTACGAATTTGATGTTCGCTGCGCTTTGCGCAGATGTATCATACGAGCGGAGCGAGCGAAATTTTTAATTCGTCAATCGTAAATTCCAATTGGTTGATTTTTCAGAGTTCCGGTACGTCTTTAACATCAGCCTTTCATGCCGGAGATATTGCCGTCGGCATCCACGCGGATGGCGCAGGCAGCGGGGACTTTCGGCAGGGCGGGCATGCGCAGGATATCGCCGCAGAGGGCAACGAGGAATCCGGCGCCGTTGGCAATCTCGAAGTCGCGCACCGTGATGGTGAAGCCCTTGGGGCGTCCGGTGAGCGTGGCGTTGTCAGAGAGGGAGTTCTGGGTCTTGGCCATGCAGACGGGCAGGTTGGTCAGACCGTTCTTCTCCATGAGAGCCAGTTTCTTCTGTGCGGCCTTGGTGAGTACCACGCCGTCTGCGCCATAGATGTTGCGGGCGATGGCGGACATGCGCTCCTCTACCGGGATATCAAGGCTGTAGAGGCACTCAAAGGGGGCAGGGGAGTCAGAGATGCTGTCGGTAACGAGCTGAGCCAGCTCGGTGGCTCCGGCGCCACCCTTGCCGAACACGTCGGCCACGGCGCAGCGCACGTCCATGGCGGCGCACAGTTCCTTCACGGCGGCGATTTCCTCTTCCGTGTCGCTGGCGGCAAAGAGGTTGATGGCCACCGTGACCGGGCGCTTGTACAGCTTCGCGCTCTCAATGTGGGCGGCCAGGTTGTCCAGCCCACGGCGCACGGCTTCGGCGTTCGGGGTTTCCAGCTCGGTCTTGGCGACGCCACCGTGCATCTTGAGTGCGCGGATGGTGGCCACGATGACGATGGCATCCGGGGAGAGTCCGCTCTGGCGGCACTTGATATCCAGGAACTTCTCTGCACCCAGGTCAAAAGCAAAACCGGCTTCCGTCACGGCGTAATCGGCACAGGCCAGCGCCATCTTGGTGGCGATGACGGAGTTGCAGCCGTGGGCGATGTTGGCAAAGGGGCCGCCGTGCACAAAGGCGGGTACTCCCTCCAGACTCTGTACCAGGTTGGGGTTGATGGCCTCGCGCAGGATGGCCAGCAGGGCATCGGTCACACCCAGTTCACGGGCATAGACGGCCTCATCCTCAGCCGTGAAGCCGATGACGATGTTGTCGATTCGGCGGCGCAGGTCTTCCATATCCTCGGCCAGACAGAAGCAGGCCATGATTTCGGAGGCAGGGGTGATGTTGAAGCCCTCCTCACGGGGCACGCCGTTGCGGTTGAGCCCCACCACGATGTTGCGCAGGGAGCGGTCGTTCATGTCCATCACGCGCTTCCAGGTCACCTTGTTCTGATCCAGCCGCGTGGTTTTGTAGAAGAGGGCGTTATCAATGACAGCGGCCAGCAGGTTGTTGGCATTGGTGATGGCGGGGAAGTCTCCGTTGAAGCAGAGATTGATGCTCTCCCCGGGGATGATGCTGGAGGCGCCGCCGCCCGTGGCGCCGCCCTTGCGGCCGAATACCGGCCCCATGGAGGGCTCGCGCAGCGCCAGACACACTTTCTTGCCGATGGCCTTCATGCCCTGTGCCAGACCGATGGAGACCGTGGTCTTGCCTTCACCGGCGGGGGTGGGGGTCAGGGCGCTCACCAGGATGAGCTTGCCGCGTTTGTCGGAGCTCTTGAGCGCTTTCAGACTCACCTTGGCCTTATCCAGACCGTAGGGGATGATGTACTGCTCGTCCAGCCCTGTCGCGGCTGCCATTTGTGCTGTGAATGACGTGTGTGCCATGCAGCCATTGTATCACACCTGTATTTCCTTGGCAAACCTTATGTCTTTCATGTGCGGAATTACCACGCGTATCCGGGACGAATGGCGTCTGCGGGGACAGTATTTTTCATGGGTTTATGCCTGACGGTTAGCTGTTTAGTCTTGTCTAACTCAAGGAAAGAGTATAAAAGGATAGCATGGCTACGACTATAGAAAATCTCAAGACGGCTATCATGGGCGAGAGCAAGGCCTGCGCCAAGTACTCTGCCTACGCTACCCGTGCTGCACAGGAGGGATATCCCCAGATTCAGAAGATGTTCGAGGCAGCTGCCAAGGCAGAGCGCATCCACGCCACCAATCACAACAAGGTGCTGGTGAAGCTGGGCTGTGAGCCTATAGAGCTGGATATCGAGATGCACGTGGGTAACACCATCGAGAATCTCAAGGATGCGAAGGCCGGCGAAATCTATGAGTTTGCCGAGATGTATCCGCCGATGATAGTGGACGCAGAGGCTGAGGGTATCAAGGATGCCGTTCGCTCGTTCACCTGGGCGATGGAGGCTGAGAAGGGACATGCCGAGTTCTACGGCGAAGCGCTGCGGCAGCTGGAGGCCGGCGAGAAGCTTCACCTGCCGGAGAAGTACTACGTGTGCCCGCTCTGCGGCGATACCTTTGCTGCTGAGAGTGCTCCCGATAAGTGCCCTGTGTGCAATCTGCCCAAGGCAAAGTATATCGAAATCTGAGCCTTCTTCAGGCAATAATTTGAGCACCCATCGTGTTCCTCTGTGAATGCGATGGGTTTTTCTACGGGTTGACACAGAGTCCGCTCTGTGGTAGCATGCCTTCATGAAGAAGGGTATTGCGACAGTGCTGGGAATGATGGTCGGTGTGGTGTCGGCTGAGCCGATGACACTGGTGGTACCGGGGGATAATCCGGAAAAGGCAGCCGCTATCGTCGCAGGAGCTCTCAAGCGGGATTTGGGTCGCGATTATTTTACCGGGCTGGAGCGCAAAGCTCGCGGTGGCGATGCGGCGGCGGTGCTCGAATTAGGGGAACTGGTGGCTACGGGAGAGTACCTGCCGGATGATCAGGTGCTGGCGCAGCGGTGTCTGCGGGCGCAGGCTGAGCGGGGGCATATGGAGGCGATGATGGAGATGGGGCGTTTTGCTCTCTTCGGATTCGGGATGGAGAAGAACCCCGCAGAGGCTGCCGACTGGTATCGCAGAGCCGGTGAGGCCGGCAATGGAGAGGCCTGGCGTTTGCTGGGGGTGATGAGTTACAACGGCATGGGCTTGCCGGCTGATAAGTCGCAGGCGTTGAAGTACTGGCAGATGGCGGTGGAGGCCGGCAATGCTGCCGCGCATGATGACCTGGCCGTGTGCTATTTTGAGGGTGATGGGGTGGAGAAGGACTGGGGCAGAGCCATTGAGCTCTGGACCCGCGGGGCAGCACTGGGGCATGACCGTTCGCAGTACAATTTGGCCGTGTGTTATCTGAAGGGAGAACACGTGGAGAAAAATCAGCAGAAGGCCGTCGAATTGCTGGAAGCCGCCGCTGCTCAGAATCATGCCGGTTCCATTCGCCTGCTCCGCTATCTGGAGGAGGAAGAGGACGGGCAGCAGGAAGAATAACGGCTGTCCGACACGCTTTGCTCTTGTTTTTCAGTGGAAAAAGCGGTAAAATGCCGCCAACATGACAGCTGGAGACTCTTACAAAGTGGCGGATATCAGTCTGAAGGACTGGGGCCGCAAGGAAATTGCCGTTTCGGAATATGAGATGCCGGGCCTGATGGCCTGCCGCGAGAAGTATGGCCCGCAGAAGCCGCTGGCCGGGGTGCGTATCACCGGGTCTTTGCACATGACGATTCAGACCGCCATCCTCATCGAGACGCTGGTGGAGCTGGGGGCGGATGTGCGCTGGGCCAGCTGCAATATCTTCTCCACGCAGGATCATGCCGCCGCCGCTATTGCTGCGACCGGGGTGCCCGTGTTTGCCTGGAAGGGAGAGACGCTGGAGGAATACTGGGACTGCACCTGGGCGGCTCTCTCCCACCGCGGGGGGCAGGGGCCGCAGCTGATTGTGGATGACGGCGGCGATGTGACGCTGCTGCTGCACAAGGGATATGAGATGGAAGAGGGCAGTGATTGGGTCAATTCCCCCTCCGGCAGCGAGGAAGAAGGCGTTATCAAGGCGCTGCTCAAGCGCATTGCTGCCGAACAACCCGGCGTGTTCCACCGCTGGATGCCGGAGATTATGGGTGTATCCGAGGAAACGACCACCGGTGTACACCGTCTCTACCAGATGGAGCGCGAGGGTAAGCTGCTCTTCCCCGCCATCAATGTGAATGATTCTGTGACCAAGAGCAAGTTCGATAACCTCTACGGCTGCCGCGAAAGTCTGACGGACGGCATCAAGCGCGCCACGGATGTGATGATTGCCGGCAAGGTGGCTGTCATCTGCGGCTATGGCGATGTGGGCAAGGGCTGCGCCCAGGCACTGCGCGGGCTCGGTGCTCAGGTGGTTGTCACGGAGGTGGACCCCATCTGCGCTCTTCAGGCCGCCATGGAGGGCTACTGCGTGCTCACGGTGGAAGATACCCTCGGCTGGGCAGACATCTATGTGACCACAACGGGTAACTGCGATATCATCACCCTGGAGCACATGGAGAAGATTAAAGACCAGGCCATCGTCTGCAATATCGGTCACTTCGACAACGAAATTCAGGTGGCCCGCCTCCAGAACCGCGAGGGTATCGTCTGCACCAACATCAAGCCGCAGGTGGATAAATACACCTTCCCGGACGGACACAGCCTCTATCTGCTGGCAGAGGGGCGTCTGGTGAACCTGGGGTGCGCCACGGGGCATGCATCGTTTGTGATGAGCAACAGCTTCACCAACCAGGTGCTGGCTCAGATGGCCCTCTGGGCAGAGCGCGGTACCCGTGCCAACACCGTGCAGGTGCTGCCCAAGAAGCTGGATGAGGAGGTGGCACGCCTCCACCTCGCCAAGCTCGGCGTTCACCTCACCACCCTCACGCAGAAGCAGGCCGACTACATCGGCGTGCCCGTGGAAGGCCCGTACAAGGCAGAAATGTACAGATATTGAGGAAGAATGGGGGTGGCATATCTCTCAAACGAAGCGAATGCAGCTCATGCCCGAAAATCAGAACATTGAGTGGAAAGAGAATTGGAGGGATGACTACCTGAAGTGGATTTGCGGTTTTGCAAATGCACAGGGTGGTCGCATCTTCATAGGCTTGGATGACTCGGGAAATGTGGTCGGCGTGGCAGATTATGTTCGGCTGCTTGACCGGTTGGGGCTTATTTTCGGGGGAAAACTGAAGAATGCCGCCGTTCTTCTTTTTCACAGAAAACCTGAAAAACTTATCGCGGGCTGCTGCGGCAAAATAGGACGTTTCACTAACGAAAGTGAGTTGCTTTATACTAAATACCTGACGGCTTCCATATCATACTAAAGGGATGTTCGTGTTTTCTAAATGAGTGCTGCCGGATTCCATGAAAAAGGAGTGGGTATTTCTCTTAAATCCTGAAACGTTGGCAGGAATCGTGCGTGAAAAGGAATGATGACCGAGTCAGCACGATTGCGCCATGATTGCGCCAAATTTCACAAAATTGCGCCACAATTGCGCCAAATTTTACAAAATTGCGTCAATGTGCATCTGAATTCCCAATAAAACAAGTTCATATTTCCAACCATGGTCAATAGTCAATCGTCCATCGTCAATTCTCTGGATTGGCTGTATTCCGTGCAGGTGTTCGGCATCAAGCTGGGGCTGGAGGGGATAACGCGTCTGCTGAAAGAGTGCGGGGTGCTGTATCCGCGTGCCCGGGTGGTGCATGTGGCGGGTACTAACGGCAAGGGCTCCACCTGCGCGTTCATCGAATCCGTGGCACGCGCGGCGGGGTACAGAACCGGCTTGTTCACCTCGCCGCATCTGGTGGAGTTCAATGAGCGCATCCGCGTGAACGGCGTGAATATACCGGATGCGGATGCTGCGCGACTCATTGATTACGTGCGCGAGCTGATAGCGGATTGGGAGACGCCGCCCACTTTCTTTGAAATTGTGCTGGCGGTGGCCATGCTCTATTTTACGGAGCAGGGGGTGGAGCTCATCGTGCTGGAGACCGGCATGGGCGGCAGGCTGGATGCCACTAACGCCGTGCCCAAGGATGTGGCCGTCATCACCCCCATCGGGCTGGATCACACGCAGTATCTGGGACCCACCCTCTATGATGTGGCCGGGGAGAAAGCCGGTATCATCGCCTGGCATCGCCCGGTGGTCATTGCCCCTCAGGAGCCGGAAGCCATCCGCGCCATTCACGAAGCCGCGCAGCGCATGGATACAGATTTCCGCATCATCACGGCAGAATGCGAGCTTCCGGTTGGGCTGGCAGGGGCTCACCAACGGCGGAATGCCGCACTGGCTCTGGCAGCACTGCACGCCCTGCCGCATTTCCTCTGCTCTGCGGAGGAGGAAGCCCGCGGGCTGGCACAGGTGCACTGGCCGGGGCGTTTTGAGGAAGTGCTGCCCGGGGTCATCATGGACGGTGCGCACAACCCGCATGCCATGCATGTGCTGGTGCGTACCTGGCGCGAGCGGTTCGGTGAGACCAAAGCCTGCTGTATCTACGCCGGTTCGGCTGATAAAGCATTGGATGAAACGCTGGAGCTGCTGGCTCCTGTTGTGGGGGAATGGATTCTGCCGCCGGTGCAGTCGCCGCGTATCCTGCCGCCTCCGGACATGGCGGTGAAAGTGCGTGCCGCCTCTTCAGCCCCTGTTACTTTGCCGGATTCGCTGGAAGCTGCCTTGCACGAGCTGCCTCAGCCTGTGCTGATTTGCGGTTCTTTCTTCCTGCTGGGTGAGGCTGCCGCTTGCTTGCGTGGCAGAAGTGATTACCGCTCTACTGCTCAGTAAAAAGTGCAAAAAAAACGTTTTTCCCTCTCGGGAAAACGTCTTGGCGCGCCATCCGGCGCAAACGGTCAAAACACGGCTCTCATCGGAGCTCGCGGATCCGGGTAGTTGGCCGGGGTGTTTTATCGTACAGACAGCTCCGGGCAGGGAGGCAGGCTGTTCTCCGGGCAGGGAGGCAGGCTGTTGCCGGTGGCGGTCAGGGCGGTAATGCCCAGCATAATGGTAATCATCTTTGTCATGTCTTTCCCTCTTTTTTTTAGGTGATTAATAGTGCGCGAGCATTCTACGCTTTTTTGCAGATATGTCAACCCCTTTTTCAGGGGTTAAAAATTTTTTTCATAAAAAGTTGAAAGGAAAAGTGCATTTTGCTCGTAGCCGGAGCCAAAACCACCGTGCGTTGACGTCGATATTAAAGAAAAGTTTACTAAAAGCGCGGGCTGACCTCAAAAGAAACCGCCGGGCACACCCCGACAAGTGTGGTCTGAATACCGTTGCTACCTCTCGGTCCTGGCGGGGTTTTCCAGCCGCACATCCGGGGGGCCCGGCGGCAGAGACAGTGTGCCACAGCTTCCCCCGCGGGTCAAGCTCAATTTGATGCCCTCAGGCGTTATGTCTTACATTTGTGCCTATATCGCCGCGTCGCGTCTTATCTTCTTCTGCGCCGCGCCACCAGTCCTGCCAATGCCAGCAGTGAAAGGGTGGCCGTCGCCGGCTCGGGGATGGCGGCACCAGATTCCAGGTGTCACTCTCTGACAGGTTGATGCCCATGGCATCGGTGATGAAAATGTCACCATAGTTATTCGTGTAATTCGTCAGGTAGATTTTGGTGTCATCGGTTACTGTAGTTGAGATTTGACGAATCGCAGAGCCTCCGAAGCGGTAATTGTAATCGTCTGAGTCGGTGATCCATAAGCTGCTGATGTCGCCGTTTTTTTCGTTGTATTCTACGCCCCAGAGAGTGATAGCGTGAGCCAGTTTGTCAACACCCTCTGTCGGATTGTTGCCGATTCCCAGAGAGATGGGGGCTCCTTTTTGTAGCTGGGCAACGATTTGGTCTGACAGAGATATCTCGGATTCTGAGTCGTTCAGCCACAGGAAATCCCGTAGATGCAGAATTTCGGCATCGGTGTAGAGAGTATTCTCGGCCTCATCATAGTATTCAGTCGGAATGACAGTGTCCCAATAGTATCCGGAGAATTTTTTCAAATTGGTTGCAATAGGGAAGGTGGGCTGAGGATCAAGAAGGTTGCCTTCCTTATCTGTGTTAGGGTATACGTAGTAGGCACGCCAATTTTCAACCGGGCTTTTGTACCACCTCGTCGTGCCGCCGTAGTCTCCGCCCAGCCACCACTGCATAGCAAAGAGGAAGTTGCCTCCCATGTCCTTTCCGCCGTTATCGGTGCTGCAAGCAGTTTTGAATGTCTCCCAGATTTTGGCATCGGTGGGAATGCCCTCCGGGATGATGTAGCGGTCCTGCCAGTAGTCGATGATGTTGCTGGCGCTGGCCGCCCAGCAGAGGTTGTCGTCGCCATCGTCCTCGTCGATCTTTTTTTCGTAATCAATCCAGCCGGATTTTAGGGAGACGCCATCGACCCATACCTGGACATGGGCAGCCGGGGCGAGAGAAGCAGCAAGAGTCAGACTGAGAAGAGAGAAAAGGAGAGAGAAAGCTTTCATGGTATATCCGCAGAGGCGTAAAGCGGTACTCGGCAGACTACCATATTTCTGGGGGCAGAGCAAGCGCATTTTTGAAGAAGTACGCCGTATGTACGCGGCGCGCGGCGCTGTAGTATAATGTGTAGTGGCGGCTCAATTGTCCATCGTACCTCAACCTTTCGTCCATTATTGTTCCGGCAATGAAAGATTGATCAATCGAGAGAGATGGGAATTTGCCGGGCAGAAAGCCCGAGGAATTTTGAGCCGGGCGGTATAATCGTAGCGAGCAAGGGGCGGAGACGCGTAGCGGCGGAGCCCCGTTATGCGCAAAAAATTAAGGAGCCCTGAGCGCAGGCGATAGGGCGGCATAAAGCGTTGTCTCCATGTAGGACATCGCTTTATGCCGCCCATACGGGCTCAATATTCCGCTCGCTCTGCTCGCATGATGAACGATGAAGAACGCTTAGCGTTAGTTGAAACCATCTGCGCGCAGCGCAGCGAACTTTTCATTCGTACTCGGTTAATTTTTTGTGGTAAATTGAACGCGTTCGGGGTAAAATCC
>JAFQSQ010000047.1 GCA_017409465.1 Akkermansia sp.
ATTGATCGGTCGATGGGAAGTTGTAGGGAAGTACGATTGACGAATGACCCGTCTCCGCCGAAGGCTTCGCCGTGGCAGGCGACTTACGAATTCAACGTTCGCTGCGCTGCGCGCAGATGGTTTCAACTAACGCTAAGCGTTCTTCATCGTACATCATGCGAGCAGAGCGAGCGGAATATTGAGCCCGTATGGGCGGCATAATCGTAGCGAGGCCCGTCAGGGCCTCGTAGAAGACAAAGGGAATGTTGAGCCCGCGAAAGCGGGCGGCATAAAGCGATGTCCTATATGGAGACAACGCTTTATGCCGCCCTATCGCCTGCGCTCAGGGCTCCTTTATTTTTTGTGCATAACGGGGCTCCGCCGCTACGATTATACCGCCCTCCGGGCTCAAAATTCCTCGGGCTTTCAGCCCGAAAAATTCCAATTTGTCGTTGAGTCCAAGCAATATTCTTTCATTGCCGGAGCAATAAATCGTCAGTGGCAAATTGCCGTTCGTGATTTCACGTGTCTTGCCCCGACAGAATGAATCAGTTTTTATCGCTGGTCGAGGGGCAGATGCTCAGGATTTCGGGGATGAGCAGGTCGTGGGGTTCAGTGGGGATGGAGTCCACTAGCTGTTCGCTAAAAGCCGTAGCGAGAATGCGGGCTTGGGGACAGAGCGGAAGGTAGCGGTCGTAATATCCGCCGCCATAGCCGAGTCTTTCCCCCCGGGGGGTAAATGCCACACCGGGGACGATGAGTATGTCGATTTCTTCCGGCGTGAAGATGGGAAGCCGGGGAAGTGGCGCGAGGATACCCATGGCGCCCGGGCGCAGCTCCTGCTCCGGGCAGCATACCTGATGAAAGCAGAGGCGGTGCTCCGGCAGACAGCGCGGAAAGGCGTATCGGTGCTGCGGGTATTCCCGGAGCAGGGGGACGAGATCGACCTCGTGGGGGAGGGGTGCGTAGATGCCGATTTTCAGCGCGGAGGTCTCGGAGAGCATCGGAGCCAGTAACGAACGCAGGGCGGCTGAGCGCCGCCCTGTCGGGTCTGCAGCGGCAGCTTGTTTCAAGCGTCTGATCACGCTGTGCCGCAGAGCTGTTTTACTGATGTTCAAGAAAGGAAGCTGTCAGTTGGGTCTTTCTGTATGGCGCCCAAAGAGAGCGAGCATGCGTCCGGTATTGCCTTTTTCGATGCGGTAGGAGTAGAACGCTTGCAGGTCAGCGGCTGTGTCGAGCCCGCTGTCGATGATATTCTCGCTGTGCAGACCGGCTTTCTCCAGCTGCTCCTTGATTCTGGCGGGGATATCTACCTCGTAGTGCGGTGGGCGGATGCAGGGGGAAATGACGGCGATACAATCCTCCGGGTTGCTGCCCAGGATTTTGTGCATGGCTCGCAGGGCTTCACCGACGATATTGCCCTCCGTACCGAGCTTGCCGGAGTGAACGAGCCCGCGTGCTCCTGTGGTGGGGTCGTACAACCAGACGGCGGCGCAGTCTGCCACGTAGATGCCGAGAATGCAATCTGCCTTGCCTCCGCAGATGAGGCCGTCTACCCCCTCAACCGGGAAAGAACAGCCGATGTCGCCCACGAGCGCGACTTTGTTGCCATGAATCTGCTGAGCTCGGCGCAGGTATTTCGGGTCGATTCCTTCGGCTTCGATGGCGTTCAGATGGATGGGGGTCAGCGCATTGATGACGGCCGCGCGATCCGTTGAGGTCTCCACTCCGGGGATTCGGCCGACGAAGCGGGCGATGTTCTCGGGGTAGGAATTGAGGCGTTCCAGGTAAGCGGGGGAATACTGGCTCATGGGGAGATAGAATAATCAGGCAAGGGTGGATTTGTGGACATTGCGGCGCGTGATGACGCGGTTGGCCTGGTTGAGCTGGTTGTCATTGGCTTCACGTGCCATGATGTTGGCCAGATCCTGAGCGATGTTGTTGCGCATCTGCTGTACCAGCTCGCGCCCCTGTTCCGTGATACGAACCATGATTTTGCGACGATCAGCGGCGGCGGTGTAGCGCTTCAGGTAGCCCATGTCCTGCAGCTTGTCCACCATACCGGTGGCAGCAGCCGTGGAGTGCCCCATCATCTTGGCGATGTTGCTCATCGACAGGCATTCTTCCTCGGCCAGATAGGTCAGCAGAAAGAACTGCGGATAGGAGACCCGCCCTTTGTTAAGTACGGGAGAGAGACGTAAAATGCAGCTGCGCTGGGAGAACAGCACGAAGTCAGCCAGGTTCTGCACTTCATCGGATGTCAGGCGGGAGGAGTGATTGCTCATCGTGGTATGGTTGTTTCGTTCGTCTCGATATTACGGTTTTACTGACATTTTGCAAGCACAAAATTGCCAGGTGTCGGACGTGCCCACTCTCCCTGAAAGGATGATTCAAGGATATAGTCGGAGTTATTGGAAAAGTATGCTATATCTTGTGGTTGATAGAAAATAAAAAAGTTATCTATCAAGTGAGAGTAGTGTTGGTGAAGGGGAGAATCAGAGGCTGATTTTGAGGATTTGTCGGAAATCATCCGTCATCAGCCCATGTTCTGAGAGTCTGCGGAGGTGCTTCTGGATGGCATTCCAGATGTTGTTGAAATCGCCCATGCGGTGCTGGATAGCCATGAAATCCTGCACGGTCGGTTCCGGCAAAGCCATCTGAGCGGCAGCGAGCTGATCGGCCTCGGTTGCCAGTTTCCGCAATTCGGGGGTGGCGGCGCGGACGGAGTCAGCATCAACACAGGAATTGAGGCAGAGCTCGGTGCGCGAGAGGAAATCGAGCAGGGCTTCAGCCATGTCCTGGTGGTTAGTCGGCATGGCTGATTCCGCAGCAAAGGCCGCTGCGACAGGAAGCAGGAATAAGGTGGAACGGAAGCGCATGTCCTATGAGGAGTGTAAGAGTTACTTGACAGACTGGCTGGAGCGGGGGCTGCCGTAGAGACGCTGGGCTGTCCCGCAGGCAGGGCAGCGGAAACGTAACAGGAAGAGTACATGCAGCGCTGTGGAGAACGCCACCCCGAGCAAGGGTATATGGTGTGCTCTTTTGTGGTGGGAGTAGGGCTTGTAGGCAAACAGCGGCATGTGGCAGACGCTGCAGCGGGCGAAGCGCACCATGAGCAAGTGTGGAATCAGGAACACCAGCGGTGCCGCCATGTAGATGTACGGATTGTTGCCCAGGGGGCGTTCATCTGTAAACAGCAGCAAATAGCCGGCTCCTATCAGAGCCAGAAAGAACATCGGCATGAGGAGCGCCGTGATAGCGCCCAGGAATGATAAGAGGGGTGTTCGATGGGTGATGTAGTTATTGCGGCGAGATTTGCGCCGGGATTGTCCCGCCGTTTGCAGTCTGTGTCGGAAATCTGTTTCCTCTGCATGGGGGGCGACTGCTGCCTGAGGCGGGGAGACCTGTTCTTTCCGGCCTGTTTCTTCCCGGTGCAGGGTAGCGACAATTTTCTCAATATCCTGTAGTGTCAGAGCAAATGACTCATCCGGGAAGAATCGGCGGGCGGTCTGAAGATCTTGCCAGATGCGGGCGGGGGCGGTACGCTCCAGCTGAGCATCTGTCGTGATACCACAGATGCTCAGCTCTCGGCGTGTCGTCTCCGGCAGGGTAGAAATCAGGGAATCGGGCATACTTTGTCGGTCTGGTAATCAGCCCAATGCGCTCAGCATGGTTTCCAGTTGAGCCTTCTTGCTTTCCCACTCAGCGAGGCGGGCTCGCTCCTGGTCAACGACCGCTGCCGGAGCTCGATCCACAAAGGAGGCATTGCCCAGTTTGGCGTTACTCTTGCTAATCTCCTTGTTGATTTTCTCCAGTTCCTTGCTGATACGGGTGCGCTCTGCATCGACGTCCACCAGCCCCTCCAGCGGCAGGAAGAGCTCACCGAAGGGGGTGAGAGCTGTCGGGGTACCCTTGGGGGCATCGTAGTCCGCCTGCACGGAGGCTTCTCTGGCACCGGCCAGCAGAGCCAGACGCCCCACCAGGTCATCGTTGACCGGCAGCGTGGGCTTCAGCACGAAACGCACGTTCTTATTGGTGGCAAGGTTATACTCAGCCTTGAGGTTGCGCGCACGGTTAGCTGTTTCGTACAGGGCGGAGGCGAGGGCGCGAGCCTTGGAAACCTCGGTCTCATCCATGCCGGCCAGCAGGGTATCAGCCGAGGGCAGGGGGGTGCTCATGAGCGGTTTACCTTCCGTACGAGCCGCAAAGCCCAGGCTCTGCCACAGCTCCTCTGCGATGTGCGGCATGATGGGTGCCAGCAGGGCGAGATAATGGCGCAGCACCGTGTCCATCGTGAAGAGTGTGGCGTTGCGGAAGGCCGGATCGCCATCGCGCAAATCATTCTTCACCGCTTCCAGGAACAGGGAGCAGTACTCATTCCAGAAGAAGGAATAAAGAGCCTGCGTGTAGGTATTGAACTCATATTTGCCAAGGGCGTCAGCCACGGTTCCGTGCAGTTCCTTGAGCTTGGAGAGGATATCGATGTGGACGGCAGAGAACTTCGGCGCCGGCTGGGTGGAGGCCTCACCCTGCATCATGCGGAAACGAGCGGCATTGTATATCTTGTTGGCGAAGTTTTTGCCCTCCTCAATCTGCTTTTCATCGAACTTGACATCGGTGCCGGTGGGGGCGATACGCATGAGACCGAATCTCAGACCATCGGCGCCATATTTGGCGATAAGGTCGAGCGGGTCGGGGCTGTTGCCCAGGCTCTTGCTCATCTTGCGGCCTTTGAGATCGCGCACGATGGAGGTGAAGAAGACGTTGCTGAACGGCTTCTGCCCGGTGAAACGGTAGCCGGCCATAATCATACGGGCTACCCAGAAGAAAATGATATCCGGCCCGGTCACCAGGTCACTGGTGGGGTAGAAGGTCTTGCGGCATTCCTCATCCATGGTGGAGAAGGGCCACAGCCAGCTGCTGAACCAGGTATCCAGAGCGTCCTCATCCTGTAGCCAGTTCTCCGGATCAGAGGGAGGAGTGACCCCCACATAGATGTCGCCGGCCTCGGCATCGGCCTCATCCAGCTTGGGAGCATTCTGCAGCTCTTCTGCCTTGTCCTTACGATACCAGACCGGGATGCGGTGACCCCACCACAGCTGGCGGGAAATGCACCAGTCCTGGATGCCCTCCAGCCAGTGGGCGTAGGTCTTGGCCCAGTGGGCGGGGCGGAAGACGATATCGCCGTTGGCAACGGCTTCAGCGGCTTCTTTCACACAGGGGTACTTCAGGAACCACTGCATGCTCAGACGCGGTTCAATCGGCACGTGGGAGCGTTCGCTCATGCCGACGTTGTTGTCGTAGTCCTCGACCTTCTCCAGCAGCCCCTTGGCCTCCAGCAGTTCGATGGATTTGTCGCGAGCCACGAAACGATCCAGCCCATGCAACTCAGGGCACCCGGGGCAGTTGATATGCGCATCGGGGGTGAGGATGTCGATGATTTCCAGATTGTGTTTGGAGCCGACCTCGAAGTCTACGCGGTCGTGAGCCGGGGTAATTTTGAGCGCCCCGGTACCGAATCCGATTTCAACGTGTTCATCAGCGATGATGGGGATATCAGCCTCGCAGAGCGGGCGCACGACTGTCTTACCAATCAGATGGGCAAAGCGCGGGTCGTTTGGGTTGACTGCTACGGCGACGTCGGCCATGATGGTCTCCGGGCGCGTGGTGGAGACGAGCAGCTGGCCGCTGCCGTCGGAGAGCTTGTAGCGTACGGTGTAAAGCTTGCTGTGCGTCGGGGTCATGATGACCTCCTCATCGGAGAGCGCCGTACGCAGCACGGGATCCCAGTTTACCATGCGGCGTCCGCGGTAGATGAGCCCTTCCTTGAAGAGCTCGGTGAAGACACGGGCTACCTCCGGAGCATAGACATCGTCCATGGTGAAGCGCTCGCGTTCCCAGTCGCAGGAGCAGCCGAGACGCTTGAGCTGCTTGATGATGATGCCGCCGTGCTTGTTCTTCCATTCCCATACCATGTCAACAAAAGCCTCACGGCCGACATCGTAGCGGGTGCGGGGCGGGTTTTCCTTGCCCAGTTCTTTTTCGACACGAGCCTGGGTGGCGATGCCTGCATGGTCGGTACCGGGCAGCCAGAGCACCTCCTTGCCCTCGAGCCGGGCGCGGCGAACCAGAATATCCTGGATGGTGTTGTTGAGCACGTGCCCCATGTGAAGGACGCCTGTTACGTTGGGCGGAGGAATAACAATGCTGAACGCAGGTTTATCCGAATGAGGATCTGCATGGAAACATCCCTCAGACATCCAACGTGTCTGCCATTTCTCTTCAACGAACGAAGGTTCGTAAGCCTTAGGTAACTCTGTCATCACGCCGGATAGACTATCGTAATCCTCGGGTCAATGCAAGTTAAATTCCCCTGTATGCCAAACAAGCAGGGAGCAGCGGATTCCGCTGCTCCCTGCTGATGAAAAAGTGTCAGGGTGTCTTCTTATTCTTCGTCCTCCGGCATTTCCCAGTTGTCATCCTCCGGCGCGGGGGCGTCATCATCAGCCGTGATGGTGCTGGTCGCGGAGGCGTTGGTGTCCACCACCGGCGTGCCGGTGGTCGGTTCATAGTCTTTCACCCCGGAGTGCTGCTCCGTAGCCTTGATATTGATGAGCTTCCCTTTACGCTTCTTCGGCGCGGGTTGTCCCTTGGTGATTTCAAAATCGGAAGTGTCTACCAAATCGTCCAGGCCGAACGCATAGCGGACGATATCCGGCAGGTTGTCTTTCACCAGATCCCGCACCGGGAAATTGGCCTGCCCCTCGGGGTGGCGCAGTGTGATACGGTTGCCCTTCAGCGCGTGAATCACAGCGTTGCGGTAGACCTTGCCGCGCTTGTTGGTGACATCGCCGACGGGAGTGCCGGGCAGCAGTCCGCGAGCCACGCCGCGAAGGGTCTTGTCTTCACGGAGAATCTCGTTCTGCACTTCGATGACTCGGGCGCGTTCCTTATCGACGGCAGTCTTCTTTTCCGCAATGCGGGTGCGGAGGTCGGAGAGTTGACGATTGAGGTTTTCGAGGCGCTGGCGCATGTGCAGTTGCTCATCGGCATGGAACGCAGCATCCTGCAGACCATCCCGCTCTTTGCACAGCTCCGCGTGTTCAGCAACGGCTATTTCCATCTGGCTGGGAATGCGGTATTTCTCCATCTCCCGGTACAGGTACCAGCCGCCGCCGCCCAGAGCTCCGGTCAGCATCGCAACGAGCAGGAGATCCAGCAGGAATCCCCAGAATCCCAGTTTCCCTTTTTCTGCGTTTTTGTTCTCTTCTTTCTTTTCAGCAGGAGCCGGTGTGGCATCGTCCTCCGGCGTTACGGCTGCGGGTTCAGATGTCGCGTTGACGGCGTCCTTCTCCTCCGCAGGCTCTTTAGTGATATCTTCTGACATAGGAAAATCGGTGGGTGGAGGGGTTATGAGCGTTTGTTGGCCAGGTCGTTCTGCATCATGCGGAACGCTGAGCGGAAGGCATCGAGACGATCCTGCAATTCAATAACCCTGAGCTTGGTATCAGTCTCGGCGTTGCTCAGGGTATCCAGCTCCTTGATGGCGGCCGCAATCTCGGCTTCGCGGGCGGTGATGTTTTCCTCCAGTCCGGGGACATCTTCACCGGCGTGTTTAATCAGGGCTTGCATACGGCTGATTTCGCGGCGCAGTTCTGCGTTCTGTTCATGAACAGCGCGCAGTTTTTCCGGGTCTGTCGGCTGGGGACCACAGGAGGCGGTCAGGAGGGCCCCACCCAGTGCCAGTATCAAATATACAGGAGTTAAAGGTTTCACGCTCCCATTCTCTTCTTTTTCGGGATTAGCGTCAAGCTGCTTTTGTGTCACAGCCGCAAAATCAGCAACAGAAGGGGCGATTGGTGCCTGAAAAAAGCTGCCCCGGTAGTGGGGCAGCTGTCGAAAAATCAGTCAGGGCACTTCAGAGACTATCACCGAAGTCCTCGCGGAATTTGGCGGCGAGCTTCTCCTGCCAGTCGCTCAGCGGCTGGAGACGGCCGAAGAAGAAACGGAGAACCTCAGGCTCCTCCACCCACTTGAGACCGCCGATAAGCTCGCGGTTGTCGTACAACCACTTCACTCGGTCGGCGCAGTACTTGACCTGAGAGAGCGTGAATACACGGCGCGGGCAGGCGAGGCGTACCAGTTCGAGCTCGGCGTAGTTTTCAGAGCCATCGGGGTTGCGCTGCTCAGAGAGGGAGCCTCGCTCCATGCCGCGGATACCGCCGGCGATATAGAGAGCCGTGGCAAGAGCTCCGGCAGGATACTGCTCGTGGGGGATGTTCGGCAGGAATTCAGAGGCGTTGATGTGGGCGCCGAGGCCACCGGCAGGCTTGACCATGGGCACACCGTAGTCGGAGAGTTCCTTCACGAGGTACTCGATGAAGATGGGACCCTGGTTGATGATTTCTTCGTCCAGAGTCTCCATGAGACCGACCGCCATGGCTTCCATGGCGCGCACTTCCATACCGCCGTAGGTGAGGAAGCCCTCGTACAGCGGGATGAAGGCCTTCATCTTGAGAATGAGGCTTTCGTTGTTGGAGATGATGGCACCGCCGCGGGCGAAGCCCAGCTTGCGGCTGGAGAAGTAGATGAGATCCATCGCGTCTGCGAGCTTGCGGATGATCTGTGCCACGCTCATATCCTTGGCGGCAGCCTCGCGTGTCTTGATGAAGTAGAGGTTGTCCTGGAGCAGGGAGGCATCAAGCACGGTCATGACGCCGTACTCCTTACAGACGGCTGCTACCTCGAGCATATTCTCCATAGAGAGCGGCTGGCCGCCGATGAGGTTGGTGCCGGCTTCGATGCGAACGAACGGGACGTGGTCGGCGCCGACTTCCTCGATGAGTGCACGCAGTCGGGGGATATCGAAGTTACCCTTGAAGGGGTAGTCCAGATGGGGGTCGAGACCCTCCGGGATGAGGAGTTCCTCCACACGGCCTCCCTTACGGGTGATGTGAGCCTTAGTGGTGGTGAAGTGGAAGTTCATGGGTACGACATCACCTTCCTTCACGAACGTTTCGGCCAGAATGTTCTCGCAGGCACGCCCCTGGTGGGCGGGCAGGAAGTATTTGGTACCGAAGACGTGTTCGATGACGCGGGAGAGACGGTTGAAGGTTTCGGAGCCGGCGTAGGAGTCGTCAGCCTGCATGGAGGCAGCTACCTGATTGTCGCTCATGGCGTTCACACCGGAGTCAGTGAGCATATCCATGAACACATCCTTATTCTGCAGCAGGAAAGTATTGTTGCCGGCTTCACGCAGCTTGGCAACACGTTCTTCAACGGACGGCAGGAACAGCTTCTGCACGACACGTACCTTGTGCATCTCCAAAGGAACCTGGTGTTCCTCCTTGTAGAATTTAACGATGGACATGATGATATTGAGTGGTAAATGGTATAAGGATGGAAGCGGTCGATATGTACTCCCGCAGGAATCGGAGAACGCCGTCGTGCGGTCGCAGAGCGCCGCGCGACTATACCACGTCTATCAGATGCTTGTCAAGCTGGAATAACGAAAAACGGAGCCCTGTGTCATGCAGACCGGTACGCATGATTCTGATATAGCTGAAAGATTAAAGTCACCATTCCCGGTGCTGAGAGCCCAGCGAAGAAGCTCTCAGCAGCACGGAGGTCAGTTTCGCGTTCTCGAGCCCATACGGTTAATGAGAAAGGGTAAGATATCCCCCACTGAGATGCCGAGCACGGAAGTTGAGGTTATTCAACAACGCGGTGGCGGTGTGACCACGCACTCCGCTTTGGCAGAACACAAGCAGCTCATGCTCCTGCGGTAGTTCTGCCACGCGCTCGCGCAGCTCTGAGAGCGGTATATTAACAGCCCCGGGATAGGGAGCTCGAGCCACTTCCGCGCGTTCCCTCACATCGAGCAGGAAACTCTCCGGGCGAATATCCTCCCGGTGAGCAATCGAATGCAGCCCTTGCAGATTGTTCACCGCCGCCAGCGCAAGCTGATTGACGGCATCCTTTGCCGAACCTTCCTAGAACTATTTGACAGAGGCAGCAACAATCGCAGCGCATCTGATGCAAACAGATGCGCTGCCGTGTATGCAGAAAATAGCAGCTCCGATGAATCCGGTATTTATTTTCTTCTGCGACGAGCAGCCAACGCTGCCAAAATCAGAATACTCATTGTTGAGGAAGACGGTTCCGGAACAAGATCCAGATAAACAATCCCGGCTCCCGCATCATATACAAGAACAGTATAGGCAGAATCTATCACATTCGGATTCTTCATCGCTTCCTCGTAGAAGAAATCCTTGGCTGCAAAAGCGTAGACCATGTCTTCGCCGCTCACGACACGCCCGGCTTCAACCGTACCGTAATCTACCTGGTAGCCGGTCAAAGAAATACCGGCCACATCTGAGAAGAGAACTAACTGACGGCGAGCTCCGTCCACCAGACTATCAGTATCATTGACAGATGCCTCCAAGCGAATAAGCCCCCGGGAAGCATCCAGTGTCAAGACACCGTTTCCCACACTGGCGTGACCATCCTTTTCGACATATGATGCCCCAGCTTCCAACGTCAGACCAGCAGTCTGTACCGTAGCCACAGCAGTCTGGTTCAAACCAATACTCTCATCGAAATGGTAGTCATAGCGGCTAACCGTTTGTCCTGAAGTATCGCCAAAATGCGCGTGAACATACGTATCCGATTCGTAAGTGTGCATGACCTCCTCCGACAAGGAGAAAGATGTTGCCTTCTCCAGAGTTTCCAAGTCTGCAAACTCGAAATGAATATTATCGTGGGCAACAGAAAGAGTACCGCCAGAGGTAACGGTTACCTCATTGGCCTTCAGCACAGCCGAAGCAGCATCCTTCTTAGCACCTGTAGAAGTGAAAGCAAGCTCTTTACCGGAAGCAATCTTCACATGGGTCTTACCGTCAGATGCGGCCAAATCCAGAGTGGCCCCTTCGCCGGAAATATGGATATCATTTCCGGTAAGCACATTGCCGGACGTTGCGTTGACAGAATCAGTAACTCGCAGAATCGACTCCGTGCCTTCCACCGTGATATTGCCGGAGAAGTTATTCATGGCAGCAAACTGCACTTCCAGACGATTTTGCTCATCGTGGTCCAACGCAGCATCCACATCTGACACAGCAAGCATACCCGAGCCATGAATGACGCCGGCACCGTTACCATCCCCGCTACCTACATTTGCTGCAGCCTCACCGGAAAAAACGAGCGAGCTCTCAGTACTCATCAGTTGAGTATCCTCTGCCCAATAACCATTGCCACGCATGACCAGAGAGGTATCACTCCCGGAAACTGTACCGACTTCTATCCGGCCCTCAATACTGTTACCTTCAAAAGCAACACCATCGCTGCCGACACCGCCGACATCTGCCGCCAACACCGTAGTGGCAGCATCACCGGTAAATTGTACCAGAGAACCACTCCGGGTATCCAGCATTGCGTGCCCACCCTCAGACGTTGTTCCCAGACCGGAGCCTGTTTGCACCTCTACCACACCGCGAGTTACCGTTGTCCCTAAAGAATAGCTGTTAGCATTGGAAATAATCGTCTTACCCTCACCACTATGCAGCACATTACCATCTCCGGTCAGTTCACCGGAAATGGAGAAAGTCACTGCCGCCCCGACATCAGAGATAAGAGCAGCGGACTCACAATCCGTACCTTCACCATCATTGAGCCATCGAACATCGCCGCGCCCGGAAAGGAGCATATCATTGCTCATTTCTTCGGTTTCATTGACAACACCGGCTTTCATTTCGCCCTTGGCAAAATCATATCCGGCATCCGTGTAGCTTGCATCATACGAAAGTTTCAGAGAAGTCCCGTTCTCCATGGTCACTACACCGGCAGTCGTTGTGCCCAAGGTAGCCCAGCCGCGCAAATTAAGAGTGCCGCCTTTCACTCTGGTATAACCGGTGAATGTGGCAACTTGATCCAGAGTAAGCGTACCTCCGCCTTCTTTCACCAGATTGGAATGGCGGAGAGATTCATCCACCCCGGAATCGCTACTAATATTACTGCTATCGCTCAGAACACCACTCCACGTGGCCTCATTGTAACCATGCAGGTTCAGGCCATTGGCGGTTGCATTGTCGATATTTTCTGAAGCAACGTAGAGCTGCCTGTTACGGTCAATGGTATCCCCAGCTTTATAAATCGAGCCGTCCAGATAAATACCATCCACAGAGAGACTGCTCAGGTTGTGGGTATCTATCAGCGTATAATCCGTACCATTGAATGAATGAGTGTAAGCCTGAGCCTTGAGTCCCAGGTTGGCGATAGCACCAGAGGGAATATAAAGACCGCCTTTTGACGCATCTATGGCAGCTCCGGCAGCGTAAACGGTACCATCAGCGTAATAGCCATCAGCAGCAACGGATTTCATACCTTCCGTGTCCACCAGAACACACTTGATTCGATTGAACATCTGCGTATCCTGATATAGCAGCGTACTGAGCGCAGAACCGTTTACCTGAGACTCCACACCTATAATCATGTTGTGCTCCACAGAAGAGTCTCCACCGGCACTGGTATTAACATAGTAGGAACCGTCATTCAAGATACGCACTCCATCACTCAGGTAAACACGCCCTTCATTGGTAATGCCATTGTATGTATAACCAGTCCAGTATACATCTCCGGTTCCGACCACACCTTTATCCGCAATCGTGTTACCCTTGACAAAAGCATTCTCCTCTGAGCCGAAAAGGGAAGTCCCCAGCAGATAAAGCGTACCGGCCGAAACGTATGTACCGCCGAAGCGTGCCTCATCACCGGAATAACCATAGTTACTGGAACTTCCGGTAAAATATTGCACACCTGTACCGGATTTGGAAACGGTAGAATCTTCCTTACCATGAATCGTCCCGCTGTACACGGCATAACCGTATCCATTGCTGTTCCAATAGGAGTTTCCGGAATTCATGTATTCACCGTAGAACGTACTCTTTTCTACAACGATTTCCATGTTATTAATACCAAAGCCTGAGAGATCCACGCCACCTTCACCGGAGAGCGAACCAATCAACAGTGTCTGCAGGCCTCCTCGCAGAGGTTCAGCCACATTCGTAGCGCCGTTGTTCAAGTCAGTATTAAGAGCGCCGGAAGAATGCAGCACAATATCTGTCGTACGAGCAATGGTAACGTGGTGAGTTCCCTGAAAATCCGGGGAATTAACGGTACGCAGAGTACCATTGAGCACATTGATAGTACCGCCATCCACAGTCGTATTATCCAGTCCCAGAATACCACCACCCCTGAGTGTTAGAACATAGTGCTCTTTGCTTGTATCATCGCACAAATCCAGAGAACTCATATCATAGTCACCGAGATATGCATCCTCATTAGTAGTTCCATCGGTCGTATTGTTATACACCTTATTGGCTCCGCGCAGGTACAACGGCATGGCTCCGGATTCTATGCCGATGGATGCGTTACCCGTCAGCTTAACAATGGGGAATTGCGGGATAGAGGAAGTATCTACATCATTCTCAGAAATGCCTTTATACAGAGCTCCCTGTCCATCTGCACCATCTCCCTCCAGAGCCACATTCACCAGGAAAGAGGAAGAAATCTCGCCGGCCATCCAACCGGTCATGTCAAGCGTACCTGTATCCTCCACCAGAATCCAGTCACGGTTGGCAGGCGAGGCATTCCAGGCTGTGACATAGCGAGTAGAAATATGGAGAGTGGCGTGGTTGGTTACTATGATATCCCGATCCGGCGTGGGGAGAACATGCCATTGCTCACTTTCCTTTTCGTCAAAGGGAGAGGGTACACCATTCCAAATGGGAGTTACACGGGGATCCACCAGTTGAATAGTACCATGCCCGCTGATGGTGATATCCTTATCTATATTAAACAGGCAGGATTGGATGGACACATGCGTCCCTTTTGTCAGTTCTATGCGGTCAAATCCTGTGATTTCTACGCTGGTGTAGCGTCCGTTAAACTCCGATTCTCCCTCCGGATAGTGGAAATCAGTACTGCCGTCAACGGACTCAATGGGGATGAGAACATTCATGCCGCTGAGATGAGCATAACGCACTCCATCGGTAAAATGAAGAGTAGAAGTACCGCTCACCCCTGAACCATCAATACGAATCAAAGGGCTGTTATTTCCGGCAGAATCCAAAAAGCGGAAATTACTGCTGAGGTAGATATCCGCGTTGCCATCTACATTTCCCCCAATCCCGGCGGCACGCAGAGAATTGATGTTGTCAAATGAGGTACCGGCATTAAGAGAGCCACCATTCAAGTACAGATGCACATTTCCTTCCAAATCTGCCTGATAGGATGCGCCGCAGATGACATCATATGTTCCCGCTTCAATGGTCATCCATGTATCCCCGACCTGTCTCACATTATAGCTGCCGCCATACACTTGCGTGTCGGTTCTGTCACTTTCCCCGGTAATGTAAAGATGGCTGTTTCCGTAATACGTGTTCGCATAAGATTCTCCCACATAAGCCCCGGCCACTTTAAGCCGATAATTAGCCCCCTGATCTATGATCCAATGCTCAATCGGTTTGTCGGCAGATGAGTTATTACTACCCCACTGACCGGACATTACACTGAGGGACGAAGAATTTGCAGAGAGGCCAGCCCCCTGTACGACCAACATGACGGTTGTATTTGTGCTCCCCCCTATTACGATATTGTTGTATGTATAGAGAGAACCTATCTGGTCACTATCGTAGGGATGATGCAGGTACTGGTTGGAACCCTTGTATACGGCACCGAAGACGGGCGCATTGCTGAGCCCCCAGTTGGAATCCCATGAAGTGGGGGCAATATTATTCAGCGACATATCCAACTCCCCGGCCGTGCTGAGATTCAGCACCGGACGCTGCTGCAGCTGACTAAGCGCAACGCCGTGGTAATAAAAGCGTTCCAGTGCAATATTCTGCCATCCTTCAATAACGCCGCCGGAAATAAGAGTGTAGGTCGATTCCGTGCCAGCTTTCGGAGCCAGGGAACCTATGTTGATGAGAGCACTTTCATCAAAAGAGACGGTACCTTTATTGAGCAGAGTGCTGTTAAAGGTCAGCATGCCGAAAAGCTTGTAACGACCTGACGCTATTTCCGTACCGTCATTGATTTGTACTCGATGCAGTTCACCGTTTCCACTGAAGCTGACATTATTCAAATCATACCCCGTAACGACTGCATTACTGATTTGTCCCTGATTCCCATCCTCTCCGCACATTTCATTCTGCACCAGAGAAACCCCGCGAAGAGCTGCCGTTTCCCCGGTTGTGTTGGTAATGCTGTAATCGCCACCGTTCCCGTAAATAACGGAATCGTCCTCCAGAGAAAGCAATCCTGCAATTTGGACAAAGATTTCTCCTATAGTTTCCAGAACACTTCCCTGCTCAAGTCGGAGCTGACCGCCTTCTACCGTAGTCTTGCTGATTCCTGAAGCCTTGACTCCGCTAAGCGTAGCGCTTCCCGTCCCTTTTTTAGTGATGGAGGTATTTTCCAAACCGCTGCCTTCCCTTTCCTCATCGCCTGTAAAGGTAAAAGATTGCCCAATGTTGTTAGATATATATAGACCTCCACGGGGAGACACTTTCCCGGATATAGTGATTCTCCCCTCCGTTGTATCAGGATGTTGGTCAAAGAACGTTCTGTTAAAGATGGCAGCTTCGGCATCTGAGTACCCCTGCGCATTTAGCCAGTTCCCCGCACCTCCGGATGCATTTTCGACAGACCAGACGGAATCCTGCATACCGGTCCAGACATTTCCTATCTGGGTCGTGAGCATCAACACGTTCGTCTGCGGAGCATAAGTAATGATATACCGGGACGCATCCAGTTCTTGCCCGTTTACATAAAGAGTCACATTCCCGCCGGCGGAGAAGGAAGATGTCTCATTACCCTTGAGAATCAGGTAGGTATTGACTGCATCCAGCTGCGTTCCAAAAGAAAGAGTCAGTGATTCTCCTATGGAAAACGAATTGGCAAGAATACCGGCTTTGTCACTATCCACATCCATGGAATAGGTGCCGTTATTTTCCAAAACCTGCAAACCGGGGCTCAAGGTATCAAAATGCAGAATGGCGTCCTCCTGCAGGAGCAGACTCCCATTGAGGGTAAGCGGGTTTCCGTTGTTGGCGGAAGACAACATCGCTCCGGTTTCAACACTCACGGATTGGGCATTGATAAGAGCCTGTGTATGCGCCACGGAGATTCCGGCATCCTCTTTTACCGTCACGTTTCCGGAGAATTCATTGCTGACAGAAGTCAACTCTACCATGCCGTGACCATTAAATACCAGATTACCGGAGCCGACAATAGCCCCGGAGATGGTAAGGCGATTGGATTGAGTATCTTCCACCACACCGTATCCGAGCAAAGCTGAAGAACCGGAAAATTGACCGCCGTAAAATTGAAGCGTATTGTTACCGACATGGAGGGCTGTACTGTCCTGAATGGCAGCGCCTATCTGATTCAATCCCCCTTCATAGGAAACGGTAGCATTCGGATTTGCTATTATCAGCGTACCGATAGTACCGTCGGACGAAGCCGCTGCCTTAATAACACCGCCGTGGAGTGCCAAAGCATGCTCTGAGTAAAGCGTTTGAGTAGTGGCTCCGATATCAAGCACCCCGGAAAGGCTGAGAACCCCGGAATCCTGAGCCATGATGTTATCACTATGGAGCACCACATCAGCCTGCCCCTCTATGGAAAAATCCCCGTGAATAGCCTCCGTGCTTTGTTGAAAATTGAAATTTCCCCCTCCCAGTGTCAGATTTTTCAGACCTCTGAGTGTGTTGACATCAAAGCTGAGGGCTTCACCACCAACGGTGAGATTATGGTAAGAACCATTGTGTTCACCGTTAATGATATCCCACTTTGAACGGGCATTAGCCCCCATTTGCAAGCATGCCTCATCGTGAGTCAGGGTAAGAGTATACCCCGGAGCGGCTTCTGAAGATTCGTAAGTTTCATCGCTATCAAAGGGCATGCCATAATTATCATACAGATACCCCTGAGCGTTATCCATCATCAGCGTGCCACGGCCCAAGATGATTTCGTTAATTTTTACACCATAACTTTTCTGAAAAACTTCGTCTTTTTCCGAGCCCGCTTCATCGTGCTGCTGATTACCGTTCATGTAAATTCCCGGAGCAATATTCAGCACAGCGTTCCCATCTATAGTCAAAGTATCAATATCTGTATACCCCACCAACTTTACAGAGGTGTCAGAGATTAGAGAATTACTGCCAATGACACTAACATCTGTGTTCCCATCACCCAACACACCATACCCTGGCAAATCGGAATAATCATCCGTACCACCCATATCGGAACCGACTACCGTCAGGGTGTACTTCCCCCCTGACTCAAAGATGATGGAGTCTACGTATGTCGCCTCAGACCACGTAGAAATAGTAACCCCGGCATCCACTCCCGGTTCACTCGGCGCAATCACAACCTCAGCCGAAGTCGGTTCGGTGTAGGGCCACGTCTGCGTTTCTGCAAAAACCCACTCGAACTGCTGACAAATAAGGCCAACAAGCAGGAGTCTTCGAAGCTGAACTGGTAAATGTAACTTCATTGTCGGTATCTTCTGAAATGGGAAAACGTCCTAGGTAAATATATATCTTTTTAAATGCGATAGCACATTAATCAAAAAAAAGACAAAGCATTACAGATAATCGGCACTAATACAAAAGGTGATTTTACAAACATATTTTACGGCTAAAATGTTCAAAGAAAGGGAAAAAGCTTGCTATCGCATTTAAAATACGATAGCATGCCCCCATGTTGCGGCAGTTTTTATTTTGTTCATTTGTAACCCTGCTTTTCTCAGCCTGTACCACCACCGCTCCGACTCTGCGCTCAGATACAGCCGTTTCAAGCAACACGATCATTTCTTCCACCGCCCAGTTCAATGAGTTGATGCAACGAATGGTCATGGAAATGACCCCCACTTTCTCGTTCAGTTATGCCGGCAATATCGGTCAGCTGGTAAAAAACTCACTCTGGGGGGATTATTCCGGAACATACCGAACCTCTCGAGATGCCGACGGGAAGTGTGTAGTGGCTCTGGAATACCCCTGCTATATCAAGATACTGGCAGCCTACCGCAATCCAGCGTTGAAAGAAAGGCTGAATGCCCGAGAGAAAAGAACACTATGCGAAGCCGAGCGTCTGGTACGCAAATTACGTCCCTCCGACGGCAGCCGATTTGATTATCTGGTTAATATCCACGACTATCTTACCAAGGAATGCAGAGCTGATTTACAGGGTTCAAATTGTGTGACCGACATGTTGCTGAAAGAGTGCGGTGCATGTTGGGCGCACAGCCGCGCATTTTACCTGCTTGCACAGATGAGCGGCCTGCCCTGCCATATCGTCAACGGGCATGCGAGAGGAGTCGAACATTCCTGGAATCTAGTTCAGATGGAAAACGGAGAGTGGTATCACCTTGACACCACGTGGGACGACCCCATTACACGTGGAGGAGATGCAGGGGATACCATCAAATACCACCGCTATTTTCTGGTCTGCGATTACCACATGTCGCAGGATCACACCTGGGATAAAGCGCCCTTTCCCAAGAGCGGAACAAAACACGCCACCTACTTTGTCAACCGCCGACTTGTATTCAACAATAGTGCAGATTTCTGGCGTGAAGCAAGAAAAGAGTTCTATCGCGGTGACCTCGAATTCGAAGGTTGGATATCACCTTACAATGAAGAAGAATTCCGCACGGAAATGAAAAAACTCCTTCAGGAGGATAACAATCTGCGTTCCTGCGGATGGATAGGGCCCAAATCCGGGGAAGGCTCCGTACGCGTGCTTTTCAACTGATTTCCGCAAGGCGTTTTTCTACCGGCCACCCATTCCGAACGGTGTGGGTGGCTGCAAAATTTTCTGCTCGCATTGGCGGGCAAGGTATGATACAATGCGTGCGCTATGTTATCAGATCGTACCAAGTTGGGAAGAGAGCGTGCCCCGCATCGCAGCCTGATGCGTGCCACGGGCATGACGGATGAAGACATCCGCAAGCCGTTTATCGCCATTTGCAATTCTTTCAACGAAGTGATTCCCGGACATGTTCACCTCAACAAGGTGGCCGAGCTCATCAAGGAGGAGGTACGCAAGGCCGGTGGTACACCCATCGAGTTCAACCTCATCGGCGTGTGTGATGGTATTGCCATGGCTCACCAGGGAATGAAATTCTCCCTTGCCAGCCGCGAGCTGATAGCTGACAGCGTGGAGACGATGCTCTCTGCCCATGCTTTTGATGCCTGCATCTGCATCCCGAACTGCGACAAGATTGTGCCCGGCATGGTCATGGGTGCGTTGCGCTGCAATATACCGACTATTTTCTGCTCCGGCGGCCCCATGGCAGCAGGTCGCGGACGCAACGGAGAAGTGCTTGACCTCAACAGCGTGTTCGAGGCCGTGGCCGCCTGCACCGCCGGCAAGATTTCAGAGGAAGAGCTGCACTTCGTGGAGTGCAACGCCTGCCCGGGAGCCGGTTCCTGCTCCGGCATGTTCACCGCCAACTCCATGAACTGCCTCTGCGAGGTGGTGGGACTGGCGCTGCCGGGCAACGGCACGCTGCTGGCCCTTTCCGAGGAGCGCAAGGAACTCTGGAAAGCCGCTGCACGCCGCGCCGTGGAAATGGCCAAACAGGGTGGCCCCCTGCCGCGCGACCTCATCACGGAGAAGAGCATCGACAACGTCTTTGCCTGTGATATGGCCATGGGTGGCTCCTCCAACACCGTGCTGCATACTCTCGCCTTTGCCGCTGAAGCCGGACTCGACTACGACCTGCACCGTATCGATGAAATTTCCAAGCGTACCCCGAATATCTGCAAGGTCGCACCCAGCTCCCGCTACCACATGGATGATGTGAAGCGAGCCGGCGGTATCATGACTATTCTTTCCGAAATCAGCAGCATTCCCGGTGTGCTGAATCTTGATACCCCCACCGTGAGCGGCAAAACACTCGGTGAACAGATTGCCGGGCTGGAGACGCAGGATGCCGCCGTCATCCGCAAGCCGGAAAACGCCTATTCCAAGGACGGCGGTCTGGCCGTACTCTTTGGTAATCTTGCAGAGCAGGGGGCTATTGTCAAGAAAGCCGGTGTGCTGCCGGAAATGATGGTACACCGCGGCCCGGCTGTCATCTTCGAGAGCCAGGAAGCAGCCTGCGCCGGTATTCTGGCTGACAAGGTGAAACCCGGCGATGTGGTGGTCATCCGCAACGAAGGCCCCAAGGGTGGTCCCGGCATGCAGGAGATGCTTGCCCCCACCAGCTACATCATGGGCAAGGGACTGGGCAACTGCGTGGCACTCATCACGGACGGCCGTTTCTCCGGCGCTACGCACGGAGCCTGCATCGGTCACGTCTCCCCGGAGGCTGCGGAAGGCGGGCTCATCGGCCTGCTGAAGGATGGCGATATCATCTCCATCGATATCCCCAACCGCAGCATCACCGCCGAGCTCAGCGAAGAGGAAATCGCCGCTCGCCGCGCCGTATGGCAGCCCACCATGCAGGAAATTGAGGGCAAGTGGCTGAAGCGCTACCGCAAGCTCGCCACCAACGCCAGCAAGGGCGCCGTGCTGGAGTAATAGCTTTCTACCCCACCGACAACACGTAGCAAAACACCCATTAGCAAACAATGAGTAGTTCCACCACCAAGCCCAATCCGCTCGTCAAATACTTCTCGGAGTTCGGCGTGCTGAAGGACTGCGGGAAGAACTTCTGGCTCACGAACTTCATCCAGTTCTTTGACGGCCTGTCGTACTTCACGCTCATCATCGTCTTCACCCTCTTCCTGAACAAGTACTGCGGATTCAAAGATGCGGATGCCCCCTACTGGGTGGGCATGTACACGCTCTTCATCTCCATGTTCGTGTTCGCCGTGGGTACCATCTGCGATATCATCGGCCTGCGTCGCACCTACCTCATCGGCTTCATCCTGCTGATTGGCGGGCGTGTGATTCTGGGCATGGGCACGGATTTCGGCACGGAAATCTGCGGACTGTCGCAGGATGCCTCCCGCTATTTCGTGATGGCCGGTATCAGCATCATGTCCTTCGGTACGGCGTTCATGAGCCCGTGTATCTCCACCTCCATCCGCCGATTCACCACGCTGCGCTCTCGCCCGACCGGGTTCAACTTCTACTACCTGTTCATGAACATCGGCGCTCTGCTGGCAGGTTTTGCCGTCGTAGACCCGCTGCTGGCCTGGCAGGGTGATGTAGACGGCCTGTTGTGGGTCATCAACTTCGGCACCTGCTGCAACGTGATTGCCTTCATCTTCACCCGCTTCATCGATGATGACTTCTACGCCGTTCCGGAAGAGAAGCTCAACCGCAAGGAGACGGCCGCCCGCCGCCCGCTGCAGCTCATCGGTGAGGTTGCCCGCGAAAAGGCATTCCAGAAGCTCATCGTGTTCCTGCTGCTCACACTGGGTGTGCGCCTGGTGTTTACCCTGCAATTCCTCATCATGCCGCAGTACTACACGCGTACCATTGGTGATGACTTCCAGCTCGGGTTCATGAACTCCATCAACCCCTTCATCATCATCACGGGTCTGATTCTCATCATCCCCATCCTCAACAAGTTCTCCACGGTCAAGCTGATGATTTCCGGCATGTCCATCTCTGCCTGTTCCCTGGTGCTCATGGCCGTGCCGCCGAACTGGTACTTCATTTTCCCCGGTATCGAGACGATTGGTCAGGCATACTTCGTGGCCATCTTCCTGCAGATTGTCATCTTTGCCTCCGGTGAGCTGCTGTTCAGCCCGCGCTTCTCCGAATACGTGGCTCGCGTGGCTCCCAAGGACAAGGTAGCCTCCTACATGTCGCTCTCCGCGCTGCCCATGTTCATCGCCAAGCCCATCAACGGCGTGGTGGGCGGCCTGCTGGTATCCTACCTCTGCTTCGACGGTATCGCCGCCAAGATGGACACCGGTCACATCGACTTCTGGCAGTCCCCTGAGTTCATGTGGACCATCTACCTCATCATGGCTCTCATCTCCCCCATCGCCATCATCCTCACCAAGGACAGCTTCGTGTCTGACCACCCGGAGGAGGATGCCGCCAAGGACACCGCAGCCGAGGAAGCCGCCAGGGCGACCGAGGAGAAACCCGCTGAAGCCTGATAACCCGGAACCCCCATTCATATCATGTCTGACAACAATAATACGACAGCTCCGAACGAGGAGATCAACACGAACGAGGTTCCCAAGACCCAGTGGGGTCCCATCCTCAAGGATATGTTCATCCTGGTCTGCGTGATGGCCACCCTCGGCTATCTCTGCAAGCTGGCCATGGTTCCCTTTGAGCACACCTCACCCACGGACTCGCTCGTTTCTATCATTCGCAAGGGTGCCGTATCCAATGGCAAGGATGACACCTTCATCAAGGAAATGAACCAGGGCATGTCCAAGGTGAAAGACTTTGTGAACTATCCGGACAACACCGGGCGCACGCCGCTGATGTGGGCAGCCTACTGCAACTTCAACAACACGCAGGAAGCACTCAATAAGGACATCTCCCGCCTGTACTACGTGCGCGCTCTGCTGGCCACTCCCGGCATAGATGCCAAGGCTAAGGATCGTGACGGCTTCACGGCCCTGCACTGGGCCGCCTGGAGCGGTATGCCCTATACCGCCGTCCTGCTGGTGGAGGCCGGTCTCGATATCAATCAGAAAGACAACAACGGCTACACGCCCCTCATGCTCGCAGCCATGCGAGGTAATGAGAGGGTCGTCTCCATCCTCCTCTCTCTGGGGGCAGATGCCGCCGCTGTGAATAAGGATGGCAAGACCGCCTGCAATCTGGCCGTGGGAAACGAGGCTGCCTACAGCAAGCGCGAAGCCCGCATCTTTTCCTGGACCGGTATCCCCGGGATTAAGGACTTCAATCTCTTCGAGCTGATTTACGCGCCTTCCCGAGAGAGCTCCTATATAGGCACCGTGAAGGCCTTTGATGCCGCTCCTGCCGCTGTCTCTCTGGACGAGCTCAAGCGTGAAATGGAAGCAGCCGAAGCTGCCAAGGCCGCTGTAGCCGCCAAGGCTGCTGCCGAAGCTGAGTAAATCGACATCGGTTTATCCCCACTCCGCACCGCCTCCTCCCCCCCACAGGGAAGGCGGTGCGTTTTTTTTTCTGCACCGAGAACCAAAGAATTTGGACGAGGCTATAGAAATGACATCAGAGTGGATGGAATACTATAACCGAGAAAGGCCGCATTCATCGCTAAAGAATTGTAGTCCCCTGATGTATAGGGAAAATCACGCCACCCCCCTTCCGGCGAATTTTTGGCGCGATTTTTCCGCTCCGGCACGGCTCGCGTCGCTACGCTCCGCGCCCTCGCTACGCTCGGGACGCCATGCCTATGCTTCAAAATCGCTTCAAAATCGCGCCAAAAATGGCTTGACATCAGAGGGTATAGAATGATATAGGAGACTCATACGCCACATGCACACAAGAGGGGGGCTTAAATTGGCTTCCTAAGTGTCGAAAGAAGGGCGCCAGTTTACTAATCACAGTCATGAACCGCCGCTTTCCCTATATTTCACTGCTCAAAACCCTCGCAATGCTGATGGTGGTGCTGCTGCACTCCTCTCTGTATTTCGTGAACTTCAACCCATTCTGGCCACTGAAAGCCAATGCTCCGGACGCGGTGGTGGACGGAATGGTACGGGTGTTGGAATGTATGGTTGTTCCCGGTTTTTTCATGGCATCCGGCTTTTTGCTGACCCGCTCTCTTTGTGTGAGCAGTAAGGGATGGCCGGCACAGGCAGCGGGGCGCAGCAAACGGCTGCTGCTTCCCTACTTTGTCACCGGAATCCTGTATCTGGTGCCTGTGTACACCCTGCTGGATTTACCCTCATTCATGCGCCCGGAGGGGGCGGGGTGGACGGATGGCTACTCCGCCTTCTTCCGGGGACAGTTTGCAGATCACCTCTGGTTTCTGATGGCTCTGTTCTGGAGTACGCTGGTGTTCCTGTGTATGGCACCGCTACTGCGCAAACGCAGCACCGTTTGGGCAGCTGCGGCTCTGTCCGTGGGCTTGGCATGGCTCAACACCACCTACATGTCCCACTGGTGCTACTACAACCTCTCGCAGTTGGCCCAACCTCTGCTCATGATGGCGCTGGGTGCCGTTCTTTTCCACAACCACGTTCTTCTGGAACGCATGGGGCGCTGGAATCTGCTGACCGGAGGGCTTGTACTGACAGTCGGTATACTCTGCATCATCCATTGGACAGACGGCAACCCGGCATGGCACACCCGCAACTTTCTCTGCACGCTGGGGCTGGCGCTCCTGCTTTACGGCATGGTGGGTGAAAAGCCCTGCCGTCTGCAACAGACACGCGCCGGAATGTGGTTTGAAAAGAACAGCATGCTCTTTTACCTGCTGCATTCACCCTTCCCCCTCATCTGTTTCGTCTACATCTACCGCAACTCTGAATGGGTGCAGAGTCTACCGGGAGCGATCTATGTCTCCATATTCTTCCCCTTAGCCGTTCTCTGCACCATTCTTCTTACCCGTTCGGTCGTGAAGATACTCAGCAAAATCAATCCTCCCCAATCCGGAAAAGCATGAAAAAAATCGGGCACTGCGTCAAAAAAGGCGCGTGAATGACGGGGAGGAGATGAGCCAGCCAGCAAGAGTTATGGTAGAATGAAGTTGACATGAACATCATACCAGCTCTTGAAATGAAAGGCTGGCGCATCTCTGCGTCAGATTGTACAGGTAATCAAATCGTTGTCAAGTATGAGTTTGCCTCCGATAAGGAAATAATTTGCAAAGCATGTAACAGCCGTATGCAACGTAGAGGTACTCGTCAACTTGTCGTTGTTGATACCCCCTACATGCAGTACGATATAAGTATGCAGATAGAAACACCCCGTGCATATTGTCCGAATTGTCACAAATATGCTGTTATCCGTCCTGAAGCCATTCATCCAAGTCGGGGCATGACGTTGCGTCTGATGGGGTATATTTCACGGCTCATGCAGGAAACAAGCGCACGACTTCTTTCCGGGATTCTCCGACTCAAACTCAGGCAGCTAACCTCCCCGTCATTCACGCGCCTTTTTTGACGCAGTGCCGTTTTTTTGAACGCCCAACTCGAAATAACTTGCTAAAAAACAGCTGCATGCTACAATGGCGGTATGAAGATACGACCTGTTCTGAAACAGCGATCGGTGCTTTCTATGGCCGTGGCGCTGGGGAGTACTCTGTTCACCGTCTGCGACCAGAAACTCGCCGGCGATGTGCCCATGACTCCGGAAATGCAGAAAAAATGGCAGGAAGCGGAGCAGAATCAACCGCAATGGACCGCTGGCACGCCTCCGCCTGCGGACGCGACTCCCCGAATAGCGACTCCCGAACCACCGGTCGTCGACATAAATCCGGATATGCTGCCCCAGCCTCTCGGTGGAGCTGTGTCGGTTGAAGCTCCGCAAGAGGATTGACTCGTATCTTATTTCCCCAGCCTTACCCGACAGAAAGACACTAAGCGATGAAGATAAAAGCCATTACCCAACAAAAATCAGTCCTGTATCCGGCTGCGGTCGCGGTATCCGCAGTATTGTCCTCCTGCCAGCAACAACCGCAGCCGACAGGCGGCGCTCCTCTCCCGCCCCCGGGAATGGTGTTACCGACAAATGTCGATGCTCAGAAGCCCGGAGACACGCAGATTGTCCCCTCCGGCATCGATACTCAACGGCTTCCCGGAAGAAAGCCCGCGCCATGAGTCGCCCGCTCCTGCTCACGCTCTGCCTGACGCATGACTGTACCCTGCGCTGCCGCTACTGCTACGCCGGGCGCAAGTATGCGCATGCCATGACTCAGGAAACGGCCGAGAGCGGTATCGAACTGGGGCTGGAGGAAGCGGCACGCACTTCAGGCAGACTGGACATTTCCTTTTTCGGCGGTGAGCCGCTGATGGAATGGGAGCTGCTGCAGCATTGCCACAGCTATCTGAACACCCGCGCGGCAGAAAGGGGCATTCCCGTGCGCTACGGTATCACCACCAACGGCACCTTGCTCACACAGGACAGACTGGAGTGGATGGCTGAGCGGGATTATCTCGTCGGTCTCTCGCTGGATGGTTCACCCGGCATGCACGACACCAACCGTCGCTTTGCAGACGGTCGCGGCAGCCATGCCACCGTGTGGGAAGCCCTGGAGCGCATCAACCGTTTTCCGAAGCTGCGCAGCAAGGTCATCTGCGTGGTCAATCCGGCCAACCATCACTATCTGCGTGAGGGGGTGCGCTGGTTGCACGAACATTACCGGGGGGATATCGGACTGAATTTCGACTACTGGAGCGAGTGGACGGATGAGCAGTTTGAATCGCTCACGAAGGAACTGGAGGGAATGGTGAGCGATATCACCGAATCCTACCGCATCGGGCAGCCCATGCAGGTGGAAGCCATTGAGGGCAAAATACGCAGTCATTTATACGCAGGAAAAGAGTTCTGCAACCACTGCCTCATCGGCGAGCAGGAGATTGCCGTCTCCGTGGATGGGAAACTATTCCCTTGCTCGCGCATGGTCGGTGTGGGTGACGAACCGACTATCACGTTCGGCGATGTCCGCAGCGGCATCGACCGCGCCCGGCAGCATTACTACATCGCCACGCGTGGCAATGCCACCCCGGAATGCCGTATCTGCACCCTGCGCCACCGCTGTACCAACACCTGTGGCTGTACCAACTACGCCGGAACGGGTACCATCAACCGCGTCTCCCCCTTCCTCTGCAACCTCCAGCAAACCCTGATCAGCCTGGCCGATTCCATGGCAGAAACGCTCTATCTGGAAAAGAATTCTGCATTCATGGATAAGTTTTATTGCGGATTTGTCACGCAGAATTAGCCTTCATCGAGACCGGCAGAAATGACGTCAAACTCCCTACAGCAAGCTGCCCGACGGCCGCATCGCAGGCGTCTCGGCTGCGTAGTGAAGCTTTTCTGCGGGGGGCTTCTGCTGCTGCTATTGGCAGCAGGCGGTGGCTATGTGTGGCTGAGTAGCTGGAAATGGTATCCTCTGCCCGCTTTCCATGAATCATGGACGCCGGAGGAACGCGCGGCCCTCAGCCGTTTTGATTCCTACCTGACGGACGGTGGATTCGAAAGGGATTTCCTGAAGGGCATGAACACCGTTTCCGAGAATATCGACTCATTGAGGGCGGAATTAGGCTATGAACGAGCATCTGCCGCTGAACGAGTCCGCATCCGCCTGGAGCAACAGGCAATCACACTATACACGAGCTATATGTTGGGGAAGCCCATGCGCCGGGAACTGGCCGCCATTGTCACAAGCGGCTCCGCCAAACGGGAACCGCTGACCCTACAGGCATCGGTAAAAGATACCCCGGCACGCTTCGCACTCTATACAGGGCACACGGAATCCGCCAAGGCCATGATTCGCCACGGAGCGGATGTTAATTTCCACAATCCAGGCACAAAAGAAACACTTCTGAGTTGTCTGCTTGGCAACAGGTCAGTGAGCGGCACACACCCCTTACCCCTGCAGGAACGCCTGAACACAGTCGATTGGTTGGTGGAACAGGGTGCGGATGTGCACAGCCTCCGGGAAAGCCTGCGCTACGCCCCGCTTCTTGCCGGACAGGAGCAGGAGCGCATCCTGCGCTGGCTCCATGCACACAACTTCGGCACAGAACCGTATGAAGACGGCAGCCCCGTTTACGAGTTCATGTGCAGTTCGGCAGAAATGAGCTTCTGGAAAGAGATGTTCAGCTCCGGCAAGCTGTCCGTCAATGATAATCGAGGCAACAAAACGCCCATGCAGGTTCTTTGCGGCAGCCTTTACTCCGAATCACAGGTGCAGATGCTGGAATGGATGCTTCGCCGGGGTGCTTCCCCCAACATTCCCGCACAGCTGGAAGGACTTTTCCCCCACGAGCAGCCCCTGGAGCTATTGCTGGCTTCTCTGAGCCTGTACGAGGAGAACGCTGAGGAGCAGATTCATGTTTTTCGCGCTATTCGACTCTTGCAGCAATACGGAGCGACTCTTCCCGGAGAGACCCTGCCGCAATCGGATAAGCTGCACGACTTTCTGCAGCAGCGCCGCCGTCAGAATATGAACGCGCGCCGGAGAACCGGCGACTGATATCACTCATCATTGCCCAGCATGGTGCGGGCGATGGCCCAGCACGCGGCGAACGAATTGGCGAAGTCCTGTGGCCGGCGTTGCAGCCAGATGTCAATCAGGGCTGACGGGAAGGGGATGACGCCGGATATCTCAGCGGCCGGGAAATGAACCTTACCGTTATAGAGCGCGGCATAGAGGGCGACGTGCTCCATGCCGGTCTCTTCACTGGGAGGAAGGTCTGCCAGGTGGAGCAGGCGGGTATCGGTGATACCCAGTTCTTCCTCCAGCTCACGGCGGGCAGCAGTCTCGTAATCCTCTCCGGCATCGAGGTGGCCGGCGGCGGAGGAGTCCCACACGCCGGGATGTTTGTCTTTGAGGAGTGAGCGCTGCTGCAGCAGGCAGTCGTGGTGCTTGTTGAACACCAGGATGTGTACGGCGCGGTGCATGAGCTTGTCGCGGTGTATTTCTCCGCGCGTGGCTCGGCGCACGAGCCTGTTCTGCTCATCCACGACATCCAGTATTTCGTCTTCTTGCTGCGCGATGGCTGCCAGCGGGTGCGGATCGTAGGCATTGGTTACGTTTACCCAATCGCTCAGCCCCAGTTCCTCGGGGCGCGCCGTAGGCGAGATACCCAGACGCGTCGAAACTTCCTTCCACTCCGGTTGCTCCGGCAGTTGCTTGTGCATCTGCTTGCGTCGCTGGGCGAAGCAACGGCGCATCAGCTCGTCCATGAGCTTGTGGTCGTAGGGGGGCAGACTCAGCGGGTCGCGCGGCGTGAGCAGCATCACGGTCGAATCAATTTTGGGACGCGGTGAGAATGCTTCCGGCGGCACAGTCTTGAGGGCTTTCGGTACCCAATCCATCTGAATTCGCAGGGAGAGCAGCCCATAGGCATCATCCCCCGGTTGTGCCAGAATGCGGTCGATAAACTCCTTTTGCAGCATCACAACCGCGCGTTCGACCGCACAGGGCGAGGTTAGAAAATTAGCCAGAATCGCGCCGCCGGCCGAGTAAGGCAGATTACCCATGAACTTCACCGGACGCTCAGCAAAGAGAGGTCGCGGATCCCACGTGGCACCATCGGCGTGGTGAACTTCTACATGCGGTGTATCAGCCCAGCGTTGCTTCTGATAAGCCGCCAGGCGGGCATCGAACTCCACCAGGATGAGCTTGCGGCAGAGCGGAGCCATATGCTCCGTGAGAGCACCGGTACCGGGGCCCACCTCCACCACGCAGTCATCAGGCGAAATTTCCAGCTGGCTGACAATCCAGCGAGCGATATTTTCGTCCACCAGGAAGTTCTGCCCGAGAGATTTGGAGGGGCATACACCGGTGGATTCCAGAACCTGATGTATCTGCGAGGCGTTCATGCGCGGTCATTGTATCGCGCGTGGTACGATAAATCAAGATTCCCGTTTGACATAGGTCTGTTCGTGTGATATGCTGGCGGGCAAATGAGAGCGACGCACCGATTGAGTCACCTTACTGCCAATATGCTGGTTGTGCTGGCGGCTTTTGCCCTGACGGCTGAAGCGGCTCGCGATGAGAAGCCGGGCAGAGGCGGGAAACGCCCGCCCGCAACCACGGTAGTGGATCGCACCTACGCCAAGGAGTTGGAAGCTCTGGCGCAGGCGGAGAAGCTCATGATTGAGATTGTCGATGAAAAGAGCGCTGTCCAGGTAGCCCGCCAGCTCATTAAAATCTTTAACCCCCTGCCTGTACCGATGGGGGGAACAGATAAACAGCTTGAGGCTCTGGCGTGTGCGCAGAACGTCATCAGCCGGAAGATGGAGAAGCTTCGGAAGGAACCGTGGTTCGTCAGCTCCGGTTTACAGGAAGCCTGGGGGCTGGTAACCGTCCCTTCTTTTCGGCGTCGAGCCACGAACCACGATAAATGAAACATTTTTTAGCAGGGGTCCTGTTGCTCGTCCCGGTAGTGGCGGCGCAGCAGGAGAGCGTCACGCTGGATCCCGAGGCCATGGCCGAGGTATGGCGCGAGGTTGCCGGGGCTCCGTCTGTTAAGACTCCTGCTGCCCCGGTGCTTGACCTGACCGGTCGCAAAGACGCAGCGCCGGACGCATCTGCGGCTGCCCTCTGGCGAGAAGCGGCAGGCGAGGTGAACTCGCCCGCTTTCCCGGTGCTCGTGCTTAGTCTGTTGCAGTCGCTGAATCCGCAGCTGCCGATGGAGCGGAACGTGTGGGCTTATGCTGCAGCCCTGGAGCTGCACCGACGCGCTTTTTCCGCCAATCCGCGAGCCTGTGCTGAACTGGCGGCAGCGTTGCGTAGCGGCACCCTCGCCGGCCTGACTTATTTTGTTGACGCCGGGTTAGCGGCAGAGCTTGAGGGGAAGACTCGGGCTGTAACCGGCGAAGGGGGCGGGCAGTAGTGGCAGTGCAGGCGCCGCTTGATCAGGGCATCCAGACTGAACGGCCCGGCACCGGTGCACATGAGCGTGCCGTAGCACACCAGGTAGAGCAGGGGTAGCTCTGCCTGCGCCCCGCCGCTGAGCATATGCACAACGAACACTACCACCCAGAAATTGATGAACAGTACGGCTGCGGCAAATCGTGCCAGCAGGCCTATTATCAGTGCCAGACTACAGAAAAATTCGGCAAATACGCACAAACCCAGCGACAGGGTTCCTCCGATACCCAGAGGATCAAGCCACTCGCTCCCCTCACCCCTCAGCAGCATCACCAGTTTAGGGGCTCCATGCGCCAGCATCAGTACGCCGACGCATATGCGAAGGAATGTGATACCCAGCTGGTTGCGGTATATCCAGCTGATGTCGAGCGCGCGGCAGATGCAGGTGCGAAGTCGGTTTTTCATGCGGAATGTGACCACCTGGCCGGCGGAAGTATTCGATAATCATTGGAGTTAGACAATAAATGAGCCCTCGTTGCTTCTCTGGGGTAGGTGTTCCTTCTCCCCCGCAGGTTCAGTGAAGAATAGGCCGGTCCGATGAGATGTTCGCTCTGAAGAGCGAAGTGAAATTCTCGCCTGCGGCTCGAGTGAAATTCGGCTTTCGCCGAGCGAAATTGGCTCTGACGAGCCAGCGAAATTGCTGCCTCCGGCAGCAGTGATAGAATTCCGCAGCCCTGCGGGCTGCCATTCTTTTTCACTACCGCCGTTCCGGCGGTAATTTCGCTATCCACCCTGTGGATAATTTCGCTCGAGCCGCAGGCGAGAATTTCGCTGCCCGTCAGGGCAATTTCGCGTGCGGGCTTGCCCGCACATCTTCCCCCCCCCTACAACTTTATCGACCGATCATCTTTCATTGCCGGAACAATAAAGGATGTTGCTCTGCCGATACGCCAAAGTCAAATTTGCCGGGCAATCGGCGAGCGTAAGCGAGCGGAATGTTGAGCCCGTATGGGCGGCATAATCGTAGCGAGGCCCGTCAGGGCCTCGTAGAAGACAAAGAGAATGCTGAGCCCGCGAAAGCGGGCGGCATAA
>JAFQSQ010000048.1 GCA_017409465.1 Akkermansia sp.
CGCTCACGGTGAAGAATCCGCCGTGCGGCGGCTGTGAAGAACTCGCTGGCGCGAGTGGTGAAGAAAAATGCCTGGCGGCATTTGGGTGAAGAACTCGCTGACGCGAGTGGAGAAGAGATAAGTGGCTCGGATGGGGCGACAGCAGGCCGTGGCGCAGGGCGGGTCGGCATCGTGCATGGTCTGAATCGGTGGCGCTGCATTCCCGGCTCCGGATTTGTCGGGCGAAATCTTGCCGTTGGCAAGGTGAAATCGGTTCTGACGAACCGACGAAATCTTCGCTGTCGCTCAGGCGAAATCCGCCGCCCGCAGGCGGCGGGCTTGTCACGCTATAGCTTTAGCGGCGGCGGGCTTGTCACGCCAAAGCTCCGCAAGGAGCGGCGGCGGGGTGAAGTTCGCTGGCGCTCACGGTGAAGAATCCGCCGTGCGGCGGCTGTGAAGAACTCGCTGGCGCGAGTGGTGAAGAAAAATGCCTGGCGGCATTTGGGTGAAGAACTCGCTAAAGCGAGTGGAGGAGATAAGTGACCCGGATGGGGCGACAGCAGGCCATGCCGCAGGGCGAGAGCCCGCGACGCGGACGAAAAAAGCACATTTTTGGGATGGTGGGCAATTTATTCTTGATTCAGCCGAGAAATTAGAATATATCTTGGAAAGATTCCAACGCCAACTTCATCCTTACCACCATTCAACTGATGATAACCATGAAGATCTCACGTTTGCTGACAATCGCCCTGCTCTGTTCCGGTTCCACGATAATGGCCGGAGCGGGAGACAATCTGAACCTTACCAACGGCTATGTAGCCGACGGTGTAGCCGCCACGTTCGTGAACGGCGTGATGAGTTTCGGCAAGACAGAGCTGCAAGCGTCCAACCGTTTCTACGACAGCCAGAAAGGCTGGGTGGCAGATTCACGATACGGCGACAGCCTGATGTGCTGGGCCCACACCGCCAGCAACATGATACAGTACTGGCAAAGCTACTACGGAGTCTTCTACAAGGGCGATACGGCACTTCCGTACGGCTCCGATTACAAACGGGAACTCTACAATGTGATGAATCCGTCCAACAGCCCTGTGATAACAGACCCCATGAGGTTGAATGTCATGAAAGCGCTCAAGGATAGCGGCTTCCCCAATTCCGGGAACGAGGTAGCCAGCGGCACCAACTGGTTTTTCACCTGGGTCGACTCTCAAGGCGGATATTACAGCGACTATTTCGGAGCGATTCACAACGGGCAGTCTAATGCTGAAGGGCAGACGGCTACCATTACCGGCATCAACTCTGTCAGCGGATTGAAAAGCGCCCTTCTGCCGGCGCTGGGTATCACGGAAACGAACGGGAGCTACAGGCAGACAGAGGCCGGACTCATCGCGCATCTGAACGTGACCAATGGCACCAACCCACATACCCTCACCTGCTACGGGTTGACCACTCACGCAGACGGCAGCATCAAGTCCGTCATCATTGCTGATTCAGACGATTGCCGGCTTCCCAGCAATGAAAACACCATCGGAAGCACCGGAGCGTCAGGCACGTATACACCCAAACTGTCGCAGCTCTACACCAAAACAGACAGTGATGGCAAAATAATGCTGTATTCGGATGAATCCTGCGAAACGCCGTTTATCAGCGGATACGCGTACTACGTGGCGGGTGTCACTCAAATCAACACCCCGGAGGTGCTGAAAAACATGCTGGCAGAATACAGCGATACCGTGAACGAGGCGCAGGTTTGGAACGGTTCTGCCACCGAATGGACGAAGCAACAGGCCACCACAGAACAGCTGCCCACCGCTGCCACCGGGTGGGATGTCCAGGTGAACGGTGACAACATTGCGGAAGAACACCGCGGCTACTACCACACCTATGCCACAGATGGCCGCAGGGTACTCTTCGATGACCATGCAGCCGAAGACAAACGCAGTATTTCCATTGTAGGCTCGGTTGCAGCAGAAAACATAGAAATAGCTGCAGCAGGCTATGAATTCAAGGCCGGAGAAAACGCAGCGTTGCAGACCGGCGCAGACATGACGGTGCGCAGCATGGCCTCCCTGCATACTGAGGTGTCGCTGAATCTTCAGGATTTAACGCTGGAATCCGGCGCAGAACTCTCTTCCGACCACACTATCACCGTGAAGGGCTCGTTCCACGCTGTCAACGCCCCGACAACGGCTACCTTCTCCCTGCGCGGCAGTGGCAGCTCGGAAAGCAGCATCCATGCCGACCTCGATTTGACCGGAGCTTCCGTCATCATTCTGGAGAACACAGTCAATATGAACGGGCACAAACTCCGGCTGAATACCAACACGCCGTTGACCCTCCATTACGATGCTCTGAGCAGTGACTTGCCCTTCTTCTCCGGTGTGGGAGAGTTACTTGTCACCACGACAGACGGAAAGGAATTGGCGCTGGCACCCGGTACAGACTTATCGCCCTACCTCACCCTCTCCGGCAGCAATGGTTCGCAGCAAGGGGTAAGTATCACCTACTCTGCCTCCGGGGACATCGGATTCCGGGCCGTTCCGGAACCGTCAGGCATCACCCTGAGCCTTCTGGCGCTGACAGTCCTCACTGCGCGGCGGCGCAGAAGCCGCTCTGCAAACCGTCATTGACGAAGCGTCCAAATACTCTCCGCATCAATAACTTCATCGGTCAATGCCAACACGGCGGTCGCACCATGACGGCACCATGCCGCCGCAGGATGTTCACGTAGCGCTTTTCCATTTCTTCCCCGGCAAATATCAACGCCATATCCAGAAGGGAGCGGCCATCCTGCAATTCATTCACATCAGCCCCGGCTGCCAGGAGTAAATCCATGCACGCCGCCGCATGAGACTTGACATTGAAACATGGCATCGTTGCCCATAGTGCAGATTGTCCATCCGCGCTATGAGCATTCGGTGACACACCGTCAGCAAGCAGGCGCTTCAGCTCTGCCACATGATTGTGCATGGCATGCCATACCAGCTCATATTCCGGGGTTGATGCCTTGAGTCCACGTTCCCGCAGGAGGCCGACAATCGGCTCATTGTCGGAATGGCGGAGCGCCAAATCCAGGGCATTGAGGCCACTCGGCGTTCGGGCATTCACATCAGCCCCGGCATCTAACAACATCTTGAGGGAAGCAACGGCATCCTCGTGGCATGGCTCATATTCAAACACATCACAACCTATTCCGTAAGCATTCAGCAACGGGGTGTAGCCTTTCGCATCCCGACTGTTGACATCAGCCCCCGCCTCCAGCAGCCGCCGCACATCGGCAGCTTTTCCCGCGCTCGATGCAAATGTCACGGCTTGATGCAATCGTGTCTCTCGATTCACGCCACAGGACACCAACACCACCCCGCACAAGAGCGTAAAAATAAAGGGTTGAAAATTCATCATCGGCAGCATATTGCCTACAATATACTGCATTCACTACCAAAGTCAAGCATATCATTATGCCGCAGACTGTCACGAAAAGGTAGTGCGAAATCGGGAGGTAAAGGTGTAGAATGCGCGGCATGAGTACGCTTGACCCGAAAACGCTGTATCTTTACCTGGTGACCGATGATGCAGCCCGCTGCCGCCATGGGCTGTTGCCCACCGTAAAGGAAGCCGTCGCGGGGGGCGTGACGATGGTACAGTATCGCAGCGCACAGACAGACAAAGCCGCCGCGCTGGCAGAGCTGCTGCCGCTGCGTGATTACCTGCGCAGCGTGAACGTACCGCTCATCATTAACAACGATGTGGAGCTGGCTGTGGAAATCGGAGCAGACGGCATCCACATCGGCCAGAGTGATATGCCGGTGGCAGAAGCTCGCGCCCTCATCGGGCCGGATATGATACTGGGCTTCTCCGTCTCCAATCAGGAGGAAATGAACGCCGTACCGCTCGATTTGGTGGACTACGTGGGCTGCGGCCCGGTCTACCCCACGGCAACCAAGCTTGATGCCGCAGCGGATATGGGCTTGCAGAGCTGGGCGGCGGTGGCGGCATCCTGCCCCCTGCCCGTGGTGGCCATCGGCGGGATTGATGCCGCGCGCGCTCGCGATATCCGCGCCACGGGAGCCGCCGCCGGGGTGGCGGTGGTATCTGCCATCTGTGCCGCAGAAAATCCGCAGCAGGCCGCCCGCGAGCTTTTATAATCCTTTTTTTACCAAACCCAATTACAAATCATGCTTTACACACCATCCGAAACGGCAGCCATCGTGCTGCAGAAATTACGCGATTCACGCCCGCTTGTCCTCTGTCTCACCAACAACGTGGTGCAGAATTTCACGGCCAATGTCCTGCTCTCCGCAGGTGCTGCCCCGGTCATGCTGCAACATGCCGGAGAATGTGAAGAAATCCTCAATACCTGCACTCAGGCGCTCCTCATCAACACCGGAACCCTGACGGAACAGCAGGCAGACATCATGCTGACCGCCGCCAAGGCTGCCCGCGCCGCCGGGGTGCCCTGGGTGCTGGATCCCGTGGCTGCCGGGGTACTCCGATTCCGCACGGAATTCTGTCACAAGCTTATTGCTGAAGCGCCTCCCGCCATGATTCGCGGCAATGCCTCAGAAATCATGGCTCTGGCCGGAGAAAAAGCCGCAGGCCGAGGCGTGGAGAGCGCCAACTCCAGCTCTCAAGCCGTAAAGGCCGCCGTTTCTCTGGCGCAGCGCACCGGGGCCGCTGTGTTAGTGACCGGCGCCAAGGACTATGCCACCGATGGCACCAACACCTGGATGCTGACCAACGGAGACCCTATCATGGAGCGAGTCACTGGCATGGGATGCTCCATGGGAGCACTGGCCGGTGCCTGTCTGGCCGTTGCCGACAGCGCTCTGGATGCCGCCATCTCTACGGCCGCCATCATGGGATTGGTCGGTGAGCGCGCAGCCCATAAAAACACCCATCCCGGCAGCTTTGCCACCGCTTTCCTGGACGGTCTGGATGCCCTCATGCCCGCCGATCTGGCCAGCTTCACCCGCTACAATGCGGTGGAATAGCAGCCGTATCACTCGCCACGCACGGCGATGCGATACCCCACCGTCTCAGTGAGGAAGGATTGTCGCCATTCCACCGTGGCGAAGCGGTCGCAGATGGTCATGGTATGCCCGGGTTCCAGACAGGTGGTACCGGCGAAGGCCTGACACAGGGCATCACCCAGGGGCTGCAAAGGATGCAAGCCGTGCTTCCGGCACAGCTCCTGAGGAATGACCAGCTCATATTCCTGTAAGCCATAGTCCTGCATTCCTCTTGTGCAGATGATATAGCACCCATCTTCCGAAAGGGCGCGTTCCAGTGCAACCATGCTGAACGGATCCGGTTGCTCTGTCTCCTGATTGACGAAGCTTTTGCCGAAAAACTGCCCGAACTGCACTGCTACCACAGTATAATGTCCGGCCAACGCATGAGCTGCAGCATAGCAACGATTCGCCGCCTGCGGCGGGAACTCTCCCGGTTTTCCCTGCGCACGAACTTCTATCCATGAGGTGTGCGACTCGACATCTCTGCGGAACTCTTCATTCATATCGGGATACTGAGCCAGCAGCTCGGGCACGCCTCGCCAGGGTTCTGCATACTCAGTTATACTGACTCCCTCCGGGAGAGCGGCCACATACGCGCTCAGCTCCGGCTTACCATCCTTGCACAGGATGCGGATAGTGTACAGCGGATTGGGGCAACGGAGCGTTGCCCCCCGCACAGCCCCTGCCCGCGTCAGAATCTCCCGCAGTTCCTCATGCACCTGATAACCCACGTGCGTTTCATCGCACGCGAGATCGAGCGGCGTATTCCCGGAAAGGGTGAGCGCATTGACATCCACCCCTCTTTCCAGCAGGTATTCGAGCATCGGACGTGAGGCTTCCGGATGCTCATACCAGCCATACACGATGGCATGAATCGGCTGCACGCCGTTTGACTCCTCGTTCTGGGCAGCGGTCATCACATCGCCCCCGAACTCAGCCAGGACTCGCGCATGCTCCACCTGCCCCAGTACACAACAGCGCAACCAGGGAGACTCACTCTCGGCCTCCGGCTTCATGCCGGCCTCCAGCAGCAGACGCAACAACACCGGGGAGGCTCCGGACACCGCCAGATTCAGCAGATTCTCTTCCTCCTTATCCCGCAGGTGCCTCTGTATGCTCTCCGGCGAATGGAGACTGAGCAGAAGCTTCAGGCACTCCGGGCTGCAGTCTGCCACAACCGCCAGTTCTACCAGATGCCTCAGCAACTCGGCATCATCATCCAGCAGCATTTTCCGATTTTTCTCCACGAGCCGCTGCAGCATCTCCGCATCCCCCCGAAGAAGAGCCTTCTGCATCCGCCGCACCCCGTATATACTCCGGATAAAGTGGTATAGAAAAATAAGAGCACAGCAGGCCAGTACCACACCAACCTTTATCAGTAGCTTCAGCAGAGGGGTATCCATGGACTGATACTAGCAGCTATACAAACAAACAGTCAAGCGCAAGCTGTCATTTTCGTTGGGAGAGGCTGATTTTGCTGGAAAAAGCAGCAAATAAGTGGTACAAATAATCCCGTTATGGCAACACCTCCTTTTGTATATCAGGAAATGTTCCCCATGGGGGAAGATACCACGAAGTATCGTCTGCTCACCAAGGACTATGTGAGCGTGAGTGAGTTTGAAGGCAAGCCCATCCTCAAGGTGGAACCGGAAGGTCTGCGTCTGTTGGCAGAAACCGCCTGGCACGATGTGGCGTTCTACCTGCGCCCGGAACACCTGAAGATGGTTCAGGGTATCCTGAGCGACCCCGAGGCTTCCGAAAACGACAAGAGCGTGGCGCTGACCATGCTGCGCAATGCCGAGGTGGCGGCGCTGGGCGTGCTGCCGCTCTGCCAGGACACCGGCACGGCCATCTGCGTGGGCAAGAAGGGCCAGCAGGTCTGGACCGGGTATGACGATGCCGAATACATCTCCCGCGGTGCATACGACTGTTACACCAAGAACAACCTGCGCTACTCCCAGAATGTGGCGCTGGACATGTACAAGGAGATTAACACCGGAACCAACCTGCCCGCACAGATTGACCTCTTTGCCACCGATCACGGCATGGACTACTCCTTCCTGTTCATCGCCAAGGGCGGCGGTTCTGCCAACAAGACCTACCTCTACCAGGAGACCAAGGCGCTGCTCAACCCCACCTCGCTCAAGAAGTTCATGGTGGAGAAGATGAGCACCCTGGGCACGGCTGCCTGCCCGCCCTACCATGTGGCTTTCGTTGTGGGCGGCACCAGCGCCGAGCTCTGCCTCAAGACCGTGAAGCTGGCCTCCACCAAGTACTACGACAGCCTGCCCACCTCCGGCAATGAGCACGGACGCGCCTTCCGCGACGTGGAGCTGGAAAATGAGCTGAAGAAAGAAGCCGAGAAGCTGGGGCTGGGTGCCCAGTTCGGCGGCAAGTGGTTTGCGCTGGATGTGCGCGTGGTGCGTCTGCCGCGTCACGGTGCTTCCTGCCCGGTGGCTCTGGGGGTATCCTGCTCTGCCGACCGCAATGCCAAGGCCAAGATTACCCCGGAGGGTATCTTCATCGAAGAGCTGGAATATGACCCGGGCAAATACATCCCCGCCGAGTACCGCGAGACCAAGAGCGAGGGTGTGCCGATTGACCTTGACCGCCCGATGAAAGAGGTGCTGGCCGAGCTGACCAAATACCCCGTCAAGACGCGTCTTTCCCTCTCCGGCACCATCATTGTGGGGCGCGATATCGCCCACGCCAAGCTCAAGGAGCTGCTGGATGCCGGGAAAGACCTGCCCCAGTACATCAAAGACCACCCCATCTACTACGCCGGCCCCGCCAAGACACCTGAGGGCTATCCCTCCGGCTCCTTCGGCCCCACCACAGCCGGTCGCATGGACTCCTACGTCGACCTCTTCCAGAGCAACGGCGGCAGCATGATTATGATTGCCAAGGGCAACCGCGCCCAGTGCGTGACAGATGCCTGCCAGAAGTACGGCGGCTTCTATCTGGGTTCCATCGGCGGTGTGGCCGCAGATCTGGCCAAGAACTGCATCACCTCCATCGAATGCGTGGAATACCCCGAGCTGGGTATGGAAGCCATCTGGAAGATTACCGTGAAGGACTTCCCCGCCTACATTCTGGTGGATGACAAGGGCAATGACTTCTTTGCCGACATTCGCGCCGGCTGGGCATGCCCCGGCTGCGCCCACTAAGAAGCTCCACAAATGCTTTTTCTCCGCCCCGCCGACTCTCCGGTGGGGCGTTTTTTTTGTGGTATGCTATCGGCAAGATTTTTTTTGCAAATGAGCCGGAAAATCTACATATTTCTTGCCGATATCGGCAAGAAATGATACAATTATTCCCGTGAAAGGGAACGATTATATCTCCGCAGCAGAGTTTGCCTCCGAACATGGCATTGCAGAACGAACGGCAAGAAATTACTGCGCCCAAGGAAAAATCGAAGGAGCTTTTCTGACCGGGAAAACGTGGAATATACCGATCGGCAGCTCACTGCCGAAACGACGCAACGGGAAAACGCACAAATCAGCCCTGCTCACAGCACTACAGGAACAGCAAAAAGCCAGGCTGCATGGCAATATCTATCACCGCACCCAAATTGAACTGACCTACAACTCCAACCACATGGAAGGGAGCAGGCTGACGCATGAACAGACTCGCTTTATATTTGAGACGAACACCATAGGCGTGGAACGTGAGTCCTTAAACATTGATGATATCATCGAAACCTGCAATCACTTCCGCTGCATCGACATGATCATCGAGCGAGCAGAGGAACGACTGAGTGAGGCTCTGATTTGGGAACTGCATCGTACACTCAAAAGCGGAACTTCAGACGCTCGAAAAGAATGGTTTGCCGTAGGCGAATATAAAAAGCTCCCCAATGAAGTTGGCGGTATGGACACCACAGAGCCGGAGGACGTTGCGCGGTTCATGAAGCAACTCATCAGAGGGTACAACGGCATCCGCCACAAAACACTGGATGACATCCTGCATTTCCATCATCGTTTTGAATGCATACACCCTTTTCAGGATGGCAACGGACGAATCGGGCGATTAATCATGTTCAAGGAATGCCTGGCAAACGATATTATTCCCTTTATTATCACAGATAATCTCAAATCATTTTATTACAGAGGATTACAATTCTGGCTCGACATTCCCGAATATCTCCGCGATACATGCCTCACAGCACAGGATGATTACAGAAGGATGATGAAGAAATATCGCATTGGGAACGACTAATCAATATCGGACATCAACAAGTCATTAAAACATTGACATTTGCAGTCTGAATTACTACAATCATCCGAGAACGCCTCCGAGGACGGCACGATTACACGGACACACTTTTCCGGCTTATGACACCCAAACTCAAAACTTTTCTGGAACGCGGATTCAGCACCATCATCCTGCTCGCCATCCTGGGCGGCGCACTCTGGCTGAATACACCCATCGCCTACGGCATCCTGATATGCCTGCTCTGCAATCTGACCACATGGGAGTGGTTCAACATGCTCAAGGGGACGACCACGAACCGTTGGCTCGTCCTCATCGGCGGCGTAGTCTATCCCTGGCTGCAGCTGGCAGCCGTGCGTTACGATGCCGTGGTTCCCGGCATGCTTCAGCCGGAGCTGACCTACATCGCCGTGCCAATCTTCGGGCTGGTGTTATTTGCCATCACGGCCTTCATCTGCGAACTGTTCAGCATGGATTATCGCGGCAAGCTTGCCGAGCAGGCGCTTTCCTCCGTCTGCCGCACTGTGCTGGCATTCATCTACCCCGTCTGGTTGTTCTCCTTTGCTCTCTGGTATATCAATAACCAGCATACCGTCAACCAGCTGCTCTGGCTCATCCTCTTCACGAAGATGAGCGACATCTGGGCCTACGTGAGCGGCGTGCTGATGGGCGGCAAGTTCATCACCCGCCGATTCAGCCCGGTGGTATCTCCCAAGAAGACGTGGGAAGGCATCATCGGCTCCATCATCATCACGCTGGTGTGCGGGGCGCTGCTCATCCCCACCCTGCTGGATAAAAGCGTCACCACGGCGGCCGGAATCGCCTGTTACGTAGCCGTGGCTCTTCCGCTCTTCTTCCTGGCCGTTGCCGGCGATCTGGCGGGCTCGCTCATCAAGCGCGGCCTTGCGGTGAAAGACAGCGGCTCTCTGCTGCCCGGTATCGGCGGCATCTTCGACCTGATTGATTCCCCTGCCTTTACGGTTTCCGTCATCACGGTGCTGGGGCTGGGTGCAGTTTTCTTATGACTACCCCTATTCCATTACTCATCAACCCGAAAGCCGGAAGTCTCTTCCGCTCCGGGCTCAAGGCGTGGCTGGACACGCACCGGGAGGATTTTCGCCTGATACCGACAAACAGTGCAGAAAATCTGACGGAGAAAGCACGAGAACTGGCAGAGAGCGGTGAGCCCATCGTCGCCGCAGCCGGAGGTGACGGCACGCTGATGTGTGCCGCACAGGGCATCATCGGCACCGGAGCCGCGCTGGGTATCCTCCCCTGCGGCACCATGAATGTCTTTTCCCGCGAACTGGGTATCGGTTCCCGCCGGTTTGATACAGCGCTGGCCGCCATGCGGGGCGACGTGCGCCAGGAGGTGGATATCTTCACCGTCAATGGGAGACCATTCCTGCAACTGGCCGGCTTCGGTCCTGACGCCAGCATCATCCGACGCATCACCCCGCGCATGAAAAAGCATCTCGGCGCAGCCTCCCACGTGGTCACCGGCATGCAGGTGGCAGTGGAGCACCACCCCATCATCACCGTCACCCTGCCCGACGGCGAACAGGTCTGTGGCACGCAGGTCATCCTGGGCAACGGCAAACGATACGGCGGCGAAGGACACCTCTTCGCCAATGCCAGCTACAACGATGGGCTGCTGGATGCCGCCATTATCCAGCTGGAGAGCACCGGGATACTCTTTGAGGTCATCTCCTATATGCTGATGCGTGGTGCCACTGAGCGCAACACGACCGACTTCACGCAGCTGCGCCGGTTCTCCTCCTGCACCATCTCCGCTGAGGCTTCTCTGGACTATCAGTTGGATGGTGACTATGCCGGGACGCTGGAAGCAGGAGAAACGGCCTTCATTGAGCGAATTCCGCATCCGCTGCACATCTGTGTACCGGCCATTCCGGAGCCGGTCACCCACTTCGGGCGCCTACTGGCTCACCCGGTGCTGGAAACTATGCGTAAGCAGATTGAGCGCATGAAAGAGGCTGTGAATAACCCGTGGGATTAAGCCGCTGCCGCATCTGCCCCGCCCCCGAACTTCACACAAAAACGCATCGGTTGTCAGCCGATGCGTTTTTTGTGACTTGATGCTGTCGCGCAGCACCATCAATAGCTGTCCACCAGGGCGTGTGTACGCTGGTGCACACGAGCCACGCGAGCCTTCAGCTCCGCAATGTAGCTTTCCTTGTCCGGCAGCGGGCCGGCAGCCGCTCCGGAGATAACGGCCGCCTCGGCTATGGCCGGGCAGAGGAACTCAATCATACGCGGGTCAAAGGGCTTCGGGATGACGTAGTCACGACCGAACTCGAGAGCAACGCCACCGTTGGCCTCCACCACTTCCTGCGGCACAGGCTGGCGAGCCAAATCGGCCAGAGCGCGGGCGGCGGCAATCTTCATGGCCTCGCTGATGCTCGTGGCGTGCATATCCAGAGCGGCGCGGAACATGTAGGGGAAGCAGCTGACGTTGTTCACCTGGTTCGGCCAGTCGGAGCGGCCGGAGCCCATGATGCAGTCCGGGCGGGCAGCCTTGGCTTCCTCGTAGGTGATTTCCGGGTCGGGATTGGCACAGGCGAAAATGATGGGGCTGGGAGCCATGCTCTTGACCATCTCAGGCTTGAGCAGCCCCTTCTTGGAGAGGCCCAGGAAAATATCTGCCCCCTGCAGAGCTACTTCGAGCGTGCAATCCTCGCTCTGAGCAAACATCGCCTTGGTGGGATGCAGATCCAGACGACCTGTATGAATGAGGCCCTTGGAATCAAACATGTAAATATTCTCACGACGAATACCCAGAGCCATGTAGAACTTGGCACAGGCGATACCGGCTGCACCGGCACCGCAGACCACGCACTTCATATCCTGCAACAGACGGCCGGTCAGGTGGGCTGCGTTCAGCAGAGCCGCACCGGAGATAACAGCCGTGCCATGCTGGTCGTCATGGAAGACGGGGATGTTCATCTCCTCGCGCAGGCGCTGCTCCACAATAAAGCACTCCGGAGCCTTGATGTCCTCCAGATTAATGGCGCCGAAAGTGGGCTCCAGCGTCTTGATGACTTCGATGAGCGTCTCAGGTTTCTTGATATCAAGCTCGATATCGAACACATCCACATCAGCATAAATCTTGAAGAGCAGACCTTTACCCTCCATCACAGGCTTCGATGCATGAGCCCCGATGTTGCCCAGGCCGAGCACGGCGGTACCGTTGCTGATGACACCCACCAGGTTGCCACGGTTGGTATAGAGATTGGACTTGGCAGGGTCAGCGGCTATCTCGTTGCAGGGAACAGCCACGCCGGGAGAGTATGCCAGCGTCAGGTCGTCAATGGAAAAGCAGGATTTGCAGGGCAGCACTTCCAGTTTACCGGGACGTGGCTGCTCGTGGTAGCGTAATGCTCTGTCAGCTAAACTATCGCTCATATGCAAATGAATATCGGTGAGCGGTCATTATACACTTTTTCGCTCAACAGGCAAGCGCTTATTGCGTTCACTCCGCAACAGACGATATTTTTTTCGCGTTTCTGAGCAGTTCTGCCAGAGACTGATGCCCGGACTCAGCAGCGTAATCAGCCGCCGTGCGACCGTGAGCGTCTGCCAACGACGGATCGGCACCGGCTGCCAGCAGGCGGCGTGCAATGGCCTCATGCCCACCCTCTGCCGCGAGCATCAACGCCGTACATCCCACAAGCGGCTGCAGCGTGTAAGCAGGATAATGCACCATGGCATCCACATATACTCCGGCAGCCAGAGACTCCTCAAGTATCTCCATCACTCCACCCCGGGCGGCATACATCAGCATCGTCATGCCATCCTCACCCGGTCTGAGGGGCTCGCAACGGGCACCGGCCGCACGCAGCATGCTGATAATCCTGCGCCGGCCATACGCCGTGGCAAAAGTCAGGGCTGATTCACCCATCGAAGAAAGAGCGTTGACATCAGCTCCCTCGTCCAATAGCTTACGAACCAGCTGTTCATCCCCCATCCCGGAGGCCAGCATCAGCTGGGTTCTGCCGAGCATGTCGCGCTCGCGGGCATCCAACTGCAGCCCGGCCTGCAACAAACGGCGCACAATGGACGGATTGCGGCCATACAGAGCATCGTGCAGCAAGCCGGCGCCGAAATCATCGCGCATCTGCGGGTCAGCCCCATCATCCAGGAGCCTGTCCACCAGCTGAGGGAATGAATAGGTCGCTGCGAGCATGAGATGCGTCATGCCGTCATCATCAGGAGTCGTGGCATCGTATTCAGCACCGGCAGCTTCGAGCATGCGCAACAGTTCCTCATCGCGCATCCTGATCGCCCGGCCGAGATAATTCCAACCGTCCTTGTCGATATCGATATCAGCCCCTCTCTTCATCAGCAGACGTGCCACGGCGCCATGCTCAGGCTCACCGAGAGACATCACCTCGCCCAGCAGTTCTGCAAGCTCCTGCGATGAAACCGGGGTCTGCGAGCGAGCGGCATGATTCAGCATCTGCTCCACAGCTGCGGCATCGCCTGCCGCTACCGCCATCTGCAACGCATTCTCATCATTGGCATCCTTGCGGAGAGGCGAAGCACCGGCTGCCAGCAGGCGGCGCACGACCTCGGTATGCCCCTCAGTGGCGGCCAGCATCAGCGGCGTCTCTCCATCCTGAGTGGTGATATCAACCGCCGCACCGGCTTCCAACAGCAGACTGACAGCATGCAGCATGCCCCCCTCAGCCGCAGCGTGCAGCTGGGTGCAGCCCTCATCATCCTCAAACTCCGGGCTGAGGCGGGCGCCGGCTTCCAGCAGGAGCCTGACGCAGTTTTCATCGCCGCTCCTCAGGGCGAAGCTCAGCACCGTCTCCCCCTGCTCCGAAAAGTCATTCACATAGCTCCCCTGCTCCAGAAGCCACGACACCGTATCCGCATCGGCATCCTGCGCCGCATACATCAGCATCGTCATGCCCTCGCTATCATGGGCTGTGACATCGATGGCGGCCCCGGCATCCCTCAGCAGTCTGAAAAAGCGTTTTGTCGAAAGACGAAGGACATAGTCCATCGCCGTCAGGCCCCGCTCATCACGAGCGTTGATATCCCCTCCCATCGAGAGGAAAGCTTGCAGGAGACGCGGCTGCAGGAGAAAAGGAGTCTCCCCCCGCTCAGCCAGGAAAAAAAGTTCAGCCAGCCAGGGATAATGAGCCACCGAGAGCGGGTCTTTCTTCCACAGCTCCAGCTGAGCCAGAAATCGCCGGCTTACTTCTTCAAACTCCCCATCCCTGTCCGCATGATGCAGGGTAAAAAAGGAATGTTCCTGCAATATACCAACGGCCTGCAAAGGAGACATCGGCAACCGCGCCGGGGCTTCGGCCACGACCAACGGCCCGGCTATCATCCCTGCACAGGTAAACAATACGGCAGCTCCTCGAAGCATCTTCCCGGTGAAACGCTGATGATTATTTTTCGTAAAGGACGAGGTCAAACCCCTCAAACTGCTCCTGCAGAGTCCGGCGCGTGAAATGATGCTCAAACGGAGGGAACCAGGTATCGGCCTCATATTCGCCCCGCACGGCAGACACGTAGAGGCGGGACATGAGAGGAAGCAGCAAGGCATATATCTGAGCCCCCCCGATGACCATGACCTCGTTGTCCTGCAACTCCAACTCGCGAAGTTCAGCGATATCGCGGATGACAACGGCACCCTCCGCCGCAAACTGAGCATCTCGGGTCAGGACGATATTCTGGCGCCCGGGTAAGGGTCTGCCGAGCGATTCCCATGTCTTGCGCCCCATGAGGATGGGGTGTCCCATCGTCAATCGACGGAACAATTTCATATCCTCCGACAAACGCCAGGGGATACTCTGGCGGATACCGATAGCCCTGTCGGCAGCCATGGCCACCACCCCTGTAAACTCCGGCATCATACGGATACAGCAGCTTTGATATGGGGATGCGGGTCATAGTTCTCCAGCGTGAAATCGGAGAAATCGAATCCGTCTATTTCCCTCACATCGGGGTTGATACGCATCTGCGGCAGTGGGCGAGGCTCACGGGTGAGCTGCAGGCGCGCCTGGTCGAGATGATTATTGTAGAGATGCAAATCACCAAAGGTATGCACGAACTCCCGAGCTTCGTAGCCGCAGACCTGCGCGGTCATCATCAGCAGCAATGCGTAGCTGGCAATATTGAACGGCACGCCCAGGAACAAGTCGCAGCTGCGCTGATACAGCTGAAGACTCAATCCATGCTTCTCGCCCTCTTTCTGAGCAGGAATCACGCAGAACTGGAAGAGGCAGTGACAGGGCGGCAACGCCATGCCATCGACCTCTGCCACGTTCCAGGCAGATACCAGATGGCGGCGGCTCCAGGGGTTGTTCTTCAGGCCGTCAATCAACCGGGTAATCTGGTCGATACTCCCCCCCTTACCATCCGGCCATGCTCGCCACTGAGAACCGTAGACCGGTCCAAGGTCGCCATTCTCATCAGCCCATTCATCCCAGATACTCACGCCGTTCTCCTGCAGATAGCGAACATTGGTGCTACCCTTGAGGAACCAGAGAAGCTCATAGATGATGGAGCGCAGATGCAGTTTCTTGGTAGTCAGGCAGGGGAAGCCGCAGCGCAGGTCAAAGCGGGCCTGGCGCCCGAAGACGCCGATGGTTCCCGTACCGGTGCGGTCCTCACGACCGACGCCGTTGTCGAGCACATCCTGCAGCAGCTCAAGATACTGTTTCATAGGTCGAATGAATGCTCAGGTCAAAGCCCGAGAGCCAGCCGAATCTGCTCCGCATAGCGGGCGGCCTTCTCAGCGAAGCTCAGTTCGGGATCTTTGTAGAGGATACCGCGGGAGACGTTGATGGCGGGAGGCGCCACACGGCTGCCGCCGGCCAGTGCTGCCAGGTCGCCGCCCTGTGCCCCGAGGCCGGGGATAAGCAGCGGAGCGTCAGGAAGCTCCGTCAGGATTTCGCTGTTGGCATTCGTCAGGCCGACGACCATACCCACTTCCGTCGCGCTGTTCTCAGCGCGGGAGCGCTCTACCATATCGCCCACCAGGCGGTACACCCTGCGACCATCGGCGAGCAACTGCCGCTCCACATCGGCAGAGCCGGCGTTGGTCGTCACGGCCAACAGGTACACAGCCTTGCCGGGACGATCCAGGAAAGGTTCGAGAATATCGTAGCCCATGAATGGGTTGAGCGTCACGGCATCCACATCCATGCGGTCAAAATATGCCTGAGCATAGTACTTCTGCGTCTCACCGATATCGCCGCGCTTGGCATCCAGAATCACCGGGATATTGCCGGGCATATCAGGCAGGAGCTCTTCCAGCAACTTGAGCCCCGGCAGACCCATCGCCTCGAAATAGGCGATATTGGGCTTGTAGGCAGCGGCATACGGGGCGGTTTCATCGATGACCTGACGCAGCCAGTCAGCCAGCTGGGTCATATTCTCCGTCTGCGGGCGGGGGTCGAGACCCACGCAAAGAGCTGAGCGGGTCTCACGTATACGAGCTGAAAGTTTTTCAGAGAATTTCATAAGCACGGCGATAGTCTAGCAGATTCGCGGCTCTATCTCAAGCCGAAAGAGTCGATACGACAGCGCAACTTACAACAATTGCCCCGCAGCGTAATCCGATGCCATCAGCCCGGCCCCGATAATCCCGGCGTCGGCTCCGAAATGAGCCGGCAGAATGCGGAGATTGGCGTAGTGCACCGGGAAAAGCTGCTGCTTCAGGCAACGATCCAGCGGTGAGAACAGCAAATCACCGGCCTTGGCCACGCCACCGCCGATGATGAAGGCATCCGGAGCAAGGGTGTACATCATATTCATCACCAGACAGCCCAGTTTCTCGGCAAAATCGAGATACACCTGACCGGCGATAGCATCACCGGCACGCGCCAGCAGCTCCAGCTGATACGGGGTGCACTCCTCCACACTGCGGGTGATACCGGCCGCTGCATAGCGGGCTGCTGCATCTGCCGCCATTTCGTTGTTACCGATGTACTCCTCCACAGCTCCGCGATTGCCGAAAGGCCCCACCTTTCCGTTGTAGCAGATGCTGGTCTGCCCCAACTCTGCGGCTGACACACAACTCCCGCGAAGCATGCGGTCATGGATGATGATACCACCGCCGATTCCGGTACCAAGCGTCAGGCAGACGATATTCTGCATCCCCCTGCCCGCTCCCAGCTTCCACTCGGCGTAGGCCATGCAGTTGGCATCATTATCCAGCACCACCGGCAGGCCGAGCGCCTGCTGCATCACCTCACGCACGGGAACCTCGTGGTTCCACACCGGCACATTGGTGAGCTGATAGAGCACCCCGGCCTCGAAATGCACCCACCCGGGCATACCCAACCCTACGGCCACGACATCAGGATGCCGCTCCCTCAACTCACGGATGGTGGCACACATCGCCGCGATGATAGCCTCGGGGCTCTCAAACTGCTGCGTCGGCAGCGGAGCCGCCTTATCAAGCAGCTGACGGCCACAGGTTACGCCAATCTTGATACCGGTGCCGCCGAAGTCGACGGCTATCGCTTTGCTCATGCTCATGTGCGGCATTATACGTTTTTGCGCCGTCGGCGTCAAGCCACGATGGCACTTCATCCCCTCAACTGCTGCTCAAACTGGCGAAACTGGATGGCATCGTAGATATCACTGTCCGTCGGAGAATCATGACCGGCCAGGTCGGCTATTGTGCGCGCCACCCGCAAGATTCTGTCGAAAGCACGAGCCGACAGACCCAGCTGATTGACCGAGGTCAGCAGAAGCTCCTGCTGCTGCGCTGTGAGCGGACAGAAGCGCCGCAGTTGCTTGCTGCTCAGGCGGGCATTGCAGCTGATTCCCGTCCCGGCATAGCGAATCCGCTGGCGCTCCCGCGCAGCGAGCACTCGCTCCAGAATGACGGCACTGCTCTCGCCATCGGGCGTACGAAGCAGCTGAGCTGGGTCGACAGGCGGCACCTCAATCAGCAGATCAAAGCGATCCAGCAAAGGCCCCGATATCTTCTGCCTGTAGCGTGCGACATCCCCCGGTCTGCAGCGGCAGCTGTGGTGCGGGTCGCCCAGATAGCCGCAGGGACAGGGATTCATGGCAGCCACCAGCATAAAGGAACAAGGAAAATCCATGGTGCCCGAGGCTCGTGATATCGTCACCACCCCACTCTCCAGAGGTTGGCGGAGCGTTTCGAGCGTTCGCCGGGTAAACTCCGGCAGCTCATCCAGAAACAGTACCCCGTGGTGAGCCAGCGATACTTCCCCGGGGGTGATGTTACTACCGCCCCCCATCAGGCCAACCTCCGATATCGTGTGATGCGGCGCACGGAAAGGACGACGACGCAACAACCCGGCATCGCGCGGCAATACTCCGCAGACGGAATGAATCATGCTGGCTTCCAGCGCCTCCTCATGCGTCAGCGGCGGCAGAATTGTCGGCAAGCACCCGGCCAGCATACTTTTACCGCTGCCGGGTGTACCGCACATCAGCAGATTATGACCACCGGCCGCCGCTATCTCCATCGCCCGGCGAGCATAGGGCTGCCCCTTCACCTCATCAAAGTCCACATCCTGCAAGGGCGGCATATCCTGTGCAGCAGAAGCACAGGGAGAGAAACGCTCTCGCTCCAGCAGGACGTCCCAGGCATCGCGCAGGTTCTCGACGGCATACACGGTCAGGCCCTCGACCACGGATGCCTCAGCCGCATTCTCCGGCGACACCATCAGATACCTGCGTCCGGCACGGCGCGCCGCTACTGCCAGTGGCAACACCCCGCGAATACCGCGCACCCGGCCATCCAGCGCCAACTCACCCACGATACACCACGCATCCAGCCCGATGGGTACCCGCCGACGAAACAGCTCCGGCATATCCGGGCAATTCATCTGAATAGCCATCTCCAGCCCCAGAGCTATGGGCAAGTCAAAACCCGGTCCCTGCTTGCGAACATCTGCCGGCGCCAGATTAACCGTCACCAGGAGTTGCCCGGGGTGGAAGAAATGGCTGTTCGACAGGGCCGATGTCACTCGCTGGATACTTTCACGCACGGCGGCGTCCGGCAGCCCGACGACGGTCATACGGCCAACATCATCCACCGGTCGGGCATCGACCTCTACCTGAACCTCGTAGCCCTCGATACCGGTAACGGATGCTGAGTATAAACGTGAAATCATAGGGTCGTATCTTACTCCTTTACTTGACAATGACGAGAGAACCCACCGCGAGTTTATCGTAGAGAATGCTGCACGCCTCTACCGGAATACGTACGCAACCATGCGAGGCGGCATCGCGATGCACCGAGCCGACGTGCATCCCCACGGCACCGTTGAATCGCATCCAGTACGGCATCTCAGCCCCCCTGAAGACAGTACCGGGCGGCGGCACATCGCGCACCGACACACCGGACTTGACGACACGCTCGGTCGCCGGGTCAATGAAGCTTCCGTAAAGATTGGAACGATACTCCTCACGCTCCTTCTGCGAGATGCGGAACGTCCCACGGGGCGTTTCCGAGCCGCCCACGCGCCCCGAGCAAAGCGGGAAATCCATCGCAACGCGATTGCCGATGTAGAGACGCCCGCGCTGCTCGTTCAGCAGCACCTCTACCCGAGAGTTGGCCGGGTCGTGCAATTGAATGGCAGGACCGCGCCAGATATCGCGCGATCCACGGTAGCCGGGGCCATTGACAAAGGCATCGAAACTCTTGGCTTTGTACTTGTTCCTGGCCTCGGCATCCAACCTCTCGCCTTCCTTGCGATACCATGCAGCCATATCTTCCGGCTCCGTCGATTGACAGGAGCAGCAGAGACCGGCACAAACAACGGCAAACAGATAGTTCAAACAGTGCTTCATATGCGATATGGCTCGATTCGAGCTGCAAACTCTCGCGGCAGAATAGCCTCTACCACAGCATCATTGCCCTCATACTCCGTCGATAGCACCTTACCATCGCGGTGCATGAGCGCTATCGTACGGCTCTCGGCAAGCGGGATGCGATAGCGGGCGCGGCTGACGCGATGCGACAGCATCTCCACACAGGAAGCCAGCAGCTTATCTATCCCCTGCTCCCGCAGCACGCTCATCGCCAGACTCGGTCGCTCTACCTTAGCCGAAAGCGCCTCCAGCGTCACCTCACGCATCTCTTCCGCGATGAGATCACACTTATTCCAGACCACCACCATGGGTTTCTCCGCCGCGCCGAGACTCTCCAGCACCTCGCAGGTAGTCTCATAGTGGCGCAGCGCATCCGGATCGCTGGAATCCACCACCTGAATCAGGAAATCTGCCAGTACCGCTTCCTCCAGAGTCGATTTGAAAGCCTCGACCAGGCGATGCGGCAGATTGCGGATAAATCCGACCGTATCCGTCAGCACGAGGGGCTGACCATCCGGCAATTCAATCTTACGGCTGGTGGTTTCCAGCGTCGCAAAGAGAATATCCTTCGCCAGCACCCCTGCGCCGGTCACCAGATTGAGCAGAGAGGACTTGCCGGCGTTCGTATAGCCGACGATAGCCGCCGTGGGGATACCCTGACGCAGGCGCTCCTTGCGCTGGGTGCCGCGCTGACGGCGCACGATTTCCAGCTCGGCGCGGATATTCTCGATACGCTCGTGAGCCAGGCGGCGGTCTACTTCGATCTGCTTCTCACCCTCGCCACGAGCCGCAGCACCGCCCCCCTTGCCCCCACCGGAGCCACCGCGCTGGCGGTCCAGGTGCTTCCACATGCCGGTCATGCGAGGCAGGGCGTATTGCATACGGGCGAGATCTACCTGCATCACGGCCTCTCGGGTACGAGCCCGACTGGCGAAGATATCCAGAATCACCTCTTCGCGATCAATGACCGTCACATTCACAAGCTTTTCCCACTCGCGCTGTTGAGAGGGGCTCAGGAGGTTGTCGAACACGACGCAATCAGCGCCCAATTCCTCTGCTCTGGCGCGAATTTCCTCGGCCTTGCCTATGCCGCAGAGGTACTTTGCCTGCATCTCGCGCGTGTACTCCACCCGGCTCTCCACAATGCCGATACCCAGGTTACTCACCAGGTCGACAAGCTCTGCGAGCAAGGCCTCTCGCTCGCGCCGTGACTCACCCGGCAGGGCAATGCCCACCAGCAGAGCCCTCTCTACCATATCCGGTTTCTCGCGTATCTCAAACGACATATAGTCAGGGAAGAAGTATCGTCATTTAATCGAAACTGCGACTGGATGAAACCGGCACATCGCGCAGATAATCGCGGTTGTACGAGTTACACGCGCACTCCCCGCAAGACGCCAGGAGTGCAGCTGCCACTGCTGCTACTATCGCAAAAGCTATCTTATTCATACGCCCCTTATTAAAGCTCATTCGGGCGTACTAATCAAGCCTGAACTCGGCCAGCAGCACAACAAACACGGGGAGAACGCCCAGGCGCTCTCCCCGCTGATGCAAATATCAAAGCAACAGTCTATCAATAGCTGCGCGCCCAGAGAACGCGACGGGTCGTGGGACGGCCGGTAAGGATACAGGGAGCTTCCGGGCCGGTACCCATCTCGCCGTGCGGAATGCAGCGTATGGAGATACGCAGGCTCTTGGCGAGCTCCTCCTCTTCCTCCGGAGTACCATCCCAGGGGCAGAGCAGCCAGTCAGCATCGCCCTCGCCGGCAAAGTTGGCCTTGAACGCCTCCAGATTATCGCAGGGGCGGATGTGGCTGTCGCGGAAATTCAACTGACGCTGCAGCAGCGAGTCCTGAATCTCCTGCAGCAGGGAGACGATACCCTCTGCAAACTCAGACTCAGCGATAAATGATTTCTCATTGGTTGCCTTATCGCGGCGGCAGACACAGACCGAGCCTTTTTCCAGGTCACGCGGTCCGATTTCCACGCGAACGGGCACTCCCTTCTTGATCCATTCCCATTTCTTCATACCTCCGTTGATATCGCGGGTATCGACCTGCACACGGATAGGCAGACCGTGGAATGACTGAGCGGAGAGGCGGGCAGCCAGCTCCTCGCAGTGGGCAAGGATAGCCTCGCGGCTGTCTGCCTTGGGGGTCACGGGGATAATCACCACCTGGCGCGGAGCCACACGGGGCGGGCACACCAGACCATCATCATCAGAATGAGCCATGATGAGCGTACCAATCATGCGTGTCGAGACCCCCCAGGAGGTAGTCCAGGCGTACTGTCGCTCATTGTTGCGCCCGGCGAAAGAAATGTTCTGCGCCTTGGCAAAGTTCTGGCCGAGGAAATGGGATGTACCGGCCTGGATGGCCTTGCGATCCTGCACCATGGCCTCCACAGTAAAGGTACGCACCGCACCGGGGAAACGCTCGTGCTCCGTCTTTTCACCCGGGATGGAGGGCACTGCCAGCACATCACGCTGGAAATCTTCATACACCTTATGCATGACGGCGGTCTCCTCCTCAGCCTCCTCACGAGTCTCATGGGCGGTGTGCCCCTCCTGCCACAGGAATTCGGCCGTGCGGAGGAAGATACGCGGGCGCATCTCCCAGCGCATCACGTTGCACCACTGGTTTACCTTGATGGGGAGTTCGCGGTAGGACTCCAGCCAGCGGGAGAATGCAGCGCCAATCACCGTCTCAGAGGTGGGGCGGATGACATATTTGTCCGTCAGTTCCCCGGCCGGAATCATGCGGGTCTTACCGGTTTCCGGGTCTTTGACCGCCTCCAGGCGGTGGTGTGTGACAACGGCGCATTCCGTGGCAAAGCCTTCGGCATGTTCTGCCTCTTTCTCCAGATAGGAGACGGGGATGAGCATGGGGAAATAGGCGTTGGTATGGCCGGTGCGTTTGAACTCGGCATCCATCTGCTGCTGAATCAGCTCCCAGATGGCATAGCCCCACGGTTTGATGACCATGCAGCCGCGCACTTCGGAGTTTTCCGCCATGTCGGCGGCCTTAATCACCTGCTGATACCACTCGGGGAAGTTCTCCGCGCGAGTGGGGGATATTGCATTCTGTTGAGCCATGTCGGGAATATTAGTTATTATTGTAAAAAAGTCAATGTTAAAAGAACGAATATCAGTACGGGGCATGACAGCGAAAACGATAATTCAACACGGCCAGCGCCACCATGAAAAAGCACATCACCCATAACTTCAGCCATACGAATACCACCACCAGCGCCACCGCCACCAGAACACTGACCAGATGCATCAGCCGGGGAGAACGCATCAGCCCATGCATAATCTGCCCTCCATCCAGGGGAAATATCGGCAGCATGTTGAGCAGGGACCACCAGCAGGATACCGCTATCAGATTGCAGAAAAAAACCAGCGGCATGTAGGGGTACAGACTCAGAGCATCGCCCGGTATCACATTGAACATGAAATAGCGCGTCAGATACAGACTGTATTGAAAATCAGAAACGTAGAGTGCCAACACAAACATGGCACACACACCCAGCAGGACTGAAGCCAGAGGCCCGGCCAGCGTCATCAACACGCCCTGAAGCCGCGTGAACGAGGCTCCCGGATGCTCGCAGTCACCCCCCAGCCAGGCCAGATGCACCTCCGGGCGATTCCCGGCAAACAGACGCCCCACCAGAGCGTGCCCCATCTCATGCGACAGCAGACAGACAAAAGCCGCAACAATAAACAATGACACGCCCAACCAATCGGCTATACCCGTACAGGAAAGGGCTCCCCCCAGTACAGCCAGAGTAAGCCACAAGGTAGGGGATATACTGACAGACACCCCGAATAGAGAGAAACGTATCATCGGCAGTGTTCATTTTACGCCGCCGCCCGCGAACGGGCAAGCACGCAGTCGGACATGTCGCCTCGCATGTCAGAAAAACAGCCGTCAGACCACTGCGATTGTTTCCCCCGGCTGCGTCTCCCCCGTATTTTTGCTGTCTGCACGCTATTTTGTACTTGGCTGCATGGCTACTTCGTGGTACCATGTTGCCATGGTAAGAATACTCGCAGCAACCGACTTTTCCGAAGAATCTCAACCCGTTCTTGATTTTGCCGCCAACATGGTGCGCCAGTGCGGTGGGAAGATGTATCTGCTTCATGCGGTAGAGCCCTGCGTCATCGACACTGCCGGCACGCTGTCTGCCTGTGATATTCCGGACGGCATACCGGGTATTGAATTGCCCCGGGTCGGTATCGGCTGCGAAGTATTGCAGATGGCCGATGCCCGGGCCAAGGAACTTGCCGCCGAAATCAGCCGCAAGTGGATGATTCCCATCTACGGCAAAGCGGAGGAAGCAGACAATATCGTTGACTGCATGAACGACTTCTGCAAGCGGCACAACGTGGATATCCTGGTCATCGGCAATCGACACCACAGCCTGTTGACCTCCATTCTGCTGGGTAACACTGCGGAGAAAATCATCCGCTCCGCCACCATCCCCGTGACGGTGGTTCCCTGCGCCAATGTGAACCGCTATCATTCATGATTGTCGCGTTTCTGGGAGATGTCGTGGGAGACACCGGACGCGGCGCTCTCTACCGCGCACTGCCGCTGCTGCGCAGCGAATATGGGGCAGACGCCATCGTTGTCAATGGCGAAAATGCCGCTGCCGGGCGTGGGATCACGCCGCGACTGGCACAGGAGTTCTTCGCTCACGGCGTCGACGTCATCACCCTGGGAGACCACGCCTGGGATCAGAACGAGCTGATTGACTGGATGGGCGAAGCCCCTCGCCTGCTGCGACCGTTCAATCACGAATCCGGCAGCCCGGGCAACGGCAGTGTCATCATCGACACCCCGTCAGGCAGACTGGGAGTCCTCTGCCTCACCGGGCGCACCTTCATGCCGACTAAAACAGAGAACCCCTTTACCCACGGACTTGCAGAGGCTCGTCGGCTGCGGGATACCGGTGCTGATGCGCTGCTGGTAGACATGCACGCTGAGACCACCAGCGAAAAAATCAGTATGGGTTACCACCTCGATGGCGTGGCCTCTGCCGTCATCGGCACCCACACTCACGTCCAGACCGGCGATGAATGCATCCTGCCCGGCGGGACGGCCTATCTGACGGATGCCGGCATGTGCGGCAGCCGCAATGGGGTACTGGGGCGCGACCGCGACTCCGTCCTCCGAGCCATGCTGACCACCCTGCCCTGCAAACTTCCCATCGGGGGCTATCCGGCTGTCGTCAGCGGCGTACTCATCGATATCGAGTCGGCCACGGGGCGCGCCACGAGCATCCGGCGGCTCAATCTCACCTTTGACACACCATGATGGATACGGAACGATTCGGCGGTATCATACGCCTCTACGGTATGCAGCCTGCGGAGAAATTAGCCGCAGCGCGTGTGGCGGTTGTCGGCATCGGGGGCGTGGGCTCCTGGGCTGCGGAGGCGCTGGCCAGAAGCGGCGTCGGCACCATCATCCTGGTCGATATGGACGACCTCTGCATCACCAACACCAATCGGCAGATTCATGCTGTGAGCGATACCTATGGGCGCACCAAGGTCGAAGTCATGGCCGAAAGACTCAGACTCATCAATCCGGCGGTTCAAGTGGAAGAGGTATTTGCCTTCTACACGGCAGCCCACCCGGAGCGACTCTTTGATACCTGCCCGGATGTAGTCATCGACGCCATCGACTCCATGCGCCCCAAGACTCACCTGATAGCCGAATGCTATCGGCGTGGGCTTCCGCTTGTCACCTGCGGCGGGGCCGGGGGACGCGTCAATGCAGCGGAAATCGGCATCGCGGATCTGGCGCGCACCTGTGGTGACAACATGCTGTCGCAGCTGCGCAAGCATCTGCGCAAGGAGTATGACTTTCCCCTTTATGACCGCTGTCCCGATATCGGGATTCCCTGCGTCTACTCAGCGGAACGGCCACGCTTCCCCCGCTGCGACGGCAGCGTCAGCTGTGAGCGAGAACCCGGGCAGAAAGGCGGCATCGGCTGTGCCAGCGGCTTCGGCTCGGCCACCCATATCACCGGCACATTCGGTTTCCTGATGGCCGGAGCAGCCCTCAACATCATCACCGGTAACTGACTTATGAAGAACTACGGAAACGACCGCACCGCCAGAGCTAACAAACACACGGCTCGCACCGAAAACAGATTCGAGAAAAAAGCGGCGGGCATCGTCATCAAGGCGCAGAATGAAGGGGTCTTGCAGGACATCCTGACAGAGCAGCCGCAGGGGCTCTACCTGGTGCTCGACTGCATTCAGGACCCCCACAATCTCGGAGCCATTCTCCGCACGGCCGACGGTGCCGGTGTAGCGGCGGTCATCGCTCCCAAAGATAAGTCCGTCGGCATCACGGAGACCGTATTGCGCGTTTCCGTCGGGGCTGCCGAGAAAGTCCCCTTCATTCAAGTCACTAATCTGGCTCGCACGATGAAAGACATGAAAGAGGCCGGCATCTGGTTTGTCGGGACGTCTGACCACGGAGATCGCAGCGTCTACGATATCGACTTCAAGGGCGGTATCGCTCTGGTGATGGGCGCGGAGGGTGACGGCATGCGTCGGCTGACGGAAGAGAACTGCGATTTCCTGGTGCGTATTCCCATGTTGGGCAGCGTCCCCTGCCTGAATGTCTCCGTCGCGACCGGAGTCTGCCTCTACGAAGCCCTGCGTCAACGCCAGCTCTGATGGAATCCCGCCTCATCCTCCGTGTTAATCCGGCTCCGGGCAAGCGTGTCCGGGTCATCTCGGATTTGCACCTCGGGCACGAGCGCTGTGAAGTACCTGACCTGTCAACGCTCAGCCCGCTGCTGGAAGGGGTGGATTATCTGGTCGTAGCGGGCGATCTGGCAGAAACGCGGGTGTGCGACTGGCAGCAGCAGGGACTTATGCAGAGAGAGGCTTTTCGTGAACTTTGCCGGAAAACCGGCGTCTGCCTCATCGAACTGGCCGGGAATCATGATCCCGACATCGAACCAATGCTGCTGAGCTTGTGGAATGGCAACACCGTCATCATGCACGGGCATGCCATTTTCCGCGAGGGAGCCCCCTGGAGCTGGGAATACCTGAACAACAGGCAGGCTTGCCGCGCACTGATAGCAGACTTTCCGGAAGCCGACACCCATCTGGAGCAACGCCTCCTGCTGGCTCGGGCCATGTGCCAGCTCACCCCACCCATCATGCGTCGCGAGGGTATCCGCAATCCTCTGTTGCGGGGATTTCTGCACTGTTTCTGGCCCCCGCAGCGCCCCCTCGGTATCATCCGGTGCTGGCTCACCTGCGGTCGGCTGACCCATGCTTTCGCTGAGCGATTCTTCCCGGATGCCGTCAATGTCATCCTCGGGCACTTCCACCGCTCAGGCAGATGGCGCTACGGCAAACGCCGCATCGTCAATACCGGGGCATGGTTCCGCCATGCAACCCCCTACTATGTCGACCTGATGGACGGTAGAATCATCGGCTATACGAGATGCAAAGCCATGCGCTGAACAAACGCTCTGCCGTGGTGTGGCTCCCGCAGTTTTCCGCGCATTTTCCTGCCACAGACACACATTGAGCTTTCCAATCAAGCTTGCATGACTTAGAATCATTCCATGCAGCAAAATTGTGACGGAGCCATTCGCATCCGCGGAGCCAGAGAGCATAACCTGCGTGGAATCGACGTTGACATTCCACTGGGAGGATTGACCGTCGTCACCGGGCCGAGCGGAAGCGGCAAAACATCGCTGGCCATCAACACGCTGTATCCCGAGGGGCAACGCCGCTATGTGGAGACCTTCTCTCCCTATGTGCGCCAGTTCATGGATCGCATGGACAGGCCGGATGTCGATACCGTGGAGAATGTTCCCCCGGCCATTGCACTGGGGCAGCGCAATTCCGTCAAGAACTCCCGCTCAACAGTCGGCACCATGACGGGCATCAACGAGTATATCAAGCTCATCTTCTCACGCCTGGCCATCGGCCGGGATAGCGAGGGACACGTCGTACGCCCGGCAACGCCGCAGGGAGTGGCCGATGAACTGCTGGCAGCACACAGCGGCGGCGAAGTCCTCATCTGCTTCGCCGTAGAACCGGTGGGTACATTCGATGAAATGGTACAGGCGCTGCAGGGACAAGGGTATCTGCGCCTCCTGCTCAACGACACGGTGTACAGGCTCGACTCAGTCACTGAACAGCAGGTCGGCATGCAACGCTGGTTGATTGTTCAGGATCGGGTACGGCTGAAGCAGGAAGCACGCACCCGACTGATGGAAGCCTTGGAAACAGCCCTGCATCTGGGGCAGGATGCCGCCCAGGTATCACTGCGCGGCGAGGAGGGAACCTGGGGCTCCCCCCGCGAATATCGCTGCGACTGGTTCCCGTTGGCAGAGCCGCTTCCCGGGCTCTTCAGCGGCAACTCACCACTGGGAGCCTGCCCGGAATGCAAGGGCTATGGGCGAGCCATCACCTACGACTACCAGCGGGGGATTCTCCCGGAACTGAGTATCCGCGATGGCGCCCTGAAGATGCTCTCCTCTGCCACGCTTTCCCTCTGCTACAAGGATTTTGTCAAAGCCAACCGCCGCTCCAAAGCCGTCCGTATGGATATCCCGTGGAAAGACCTGACCCGCCGAGAACAGGACTGGGTATTCTACGGAAACTGCGGTGAGCTTGACCCCTGGACTGCCTCAGATATGGGGCTCTGGTATGGGTACAAAGGCATTTTCGATGACATGGAAAAACACGCCCACAAGATGAGTGTTCGTGTTTTCCTGGCATACTATCGAGTCTACAGTGTATGTCCTGCATGCCACGGTGGGCGGCTGCGCCCTGAGGCTCTGGCATTCACGATCGGTGAGCTTACCGTGCCGCAGGTACAAGCGCTGCCCATGGATGAGCTGCTCCCCTGGCTTGACACCCACGTTATCCCCTGCACCGGCCGAGATCGCTCTCTGCAGCAAGCCGTGCGGGAACTACGCAGCAGAGTGGCTTATCTCTGCGAAGTAGGGCTGGGCTACATAGCCGCTAATCGGCTTACCCGCTCACTCTCCGGCGGCGAAATAGAACGCGTCAGTCTCACGGCATGCCTGGGCGCAGCACTGACGGAAACGCTCTTCGTACTCGATGAACCGACGGTCGGTCTGCACTCCCGCGACACCTCCCGACTCATCTCAGCGATGCGGAGACTTGCGAACCGCGGTAACACCCTCGTGGTGGTGGAGCATGAGGAAGCCGTCATGCGTGCGGCTGATTATCTGGTGGACATGGGGCCGGAAAGCGGCGCAGCCGGCGGCAAACTGGTATATGCCGGCAGCCCCGATGGTATCAGCCATGCGGCTGACTCACTCACCGGCCAATACCTGAGCGGTACCCGCCGCATCCCCGTGCCGCAGCAGCGCCGCCGAGCCACCGGCCACATCCGTATCCGCGGGGCAGAATGCCACAACCTGCACCGCTTCGACGTCGATATCCCTCTGGGGGTCTATACCTGCCTCACCGGGGTCTCCGGCAGCGGTAAGAGCTCTCTGGCCTGTCAGGTGCTCTACGGCAGCCTGCACCGCGATGAACTGGACGATGAGGATGAGGTTCACGTGCAAAGCCTCAGTGGCATCGAGCAGCCGGAGGATGTCGTGCTGGTAGACCAGAGCCCCATCGTGCGCACCCCTCGCTCCACCCCGGCAGTCTATATCGGGGTATTCGAGGATATCCGCGCGCTGTTTGTTGCAGAACCTGCGGCACAGGCTCGTGGTCTCAAACCCGGTTATTTCTCCTTCAACAGCGGCGATGGCCGCTGCCCTCGCTGTGCCGGGCTGGGACAGGAAAAAGTGGAAATGCAATTCCTCTCGGATATCTATGTCCCCTGTGCTCTTTGTCATGGCACTCGTTACACCCCGCAGGCGCTCACGCTCACTCTGCTCGGCTACAACATGGCCGAGATGCTCGCCATGGATATCAGCACGGCGCAGAGATTATTCGCCCGGGAAAAAAATGCCCGGGCACGCCGCATAGCGGAGCGATTAGGCCTGCTTGTCGAAGTCGGGCTGGGTCATCTGGGACTGGGGCAGCCGCTCAACACCCTCTCCGGCGGCGAGAACCAGCGATTGAAGTTGGCTCGCATCCTCGTCGAATCCGTCAGCGGCGCGAGCGACGGCAGGGGGAAGCTGCTGATTCTCGATGAACCGGGGACAGGGCTCCACTTCAGGGACCTGGAGGTTCTGCTGCAGGTATTTGACCGACTTGTCGAACGAGGAAACAGCCTGCTGGTCATTGAGCATAATCTGGAACTGATCAAATGCGCTGACTATGTCATCGACCTCGGCCCCGAGGGCGGCGTGGGCGGCGGACACATCGTCGCACAGGGAACTCCGGAAGAAGTAGCGGCCTCCGGTCTCGGGTATACGGCGGCTTTCCTGGAGGCTGCCCTCCGACATCTCCCTGCCCCGACTCCTCCCGCCGCACGTATCGATGGCGATGATGTACCGCAGGGCTGCATCGCCCTGCGTGGCGCCCGTCACCATCAACTCAAGAATATCGACGTCGATATCCCCCGCAATGCAATGACCGTCGTCACCGGGCTTTCCGGCAGCGGCAAGAGTACACTGGCATTCGACATTGTCTTCGCGGAGGGGCAGAAACGCTTCATGGACGTCATGAGCCCCTATGCCCGGCAGTTTACCGAGCAGATGGAGACCCCCGATATCGACCGTCTGACAGGGCTTCCCCCCACCGTGGCCATCGAGCAGAACCGCACCCGCGGCGGCAGCAAATCCACCGTGGGCACCATCACCGAAATCTGGCAGTTCCTGCGGCTCCTCTACGCCAAGGTCGGGCACCCCCACTGCCCGACATGCAGGATTCCCGTTGGTCGCCGCTCACCGGACGAAATCCGGGCACTGATTATGCAGGAGCTGGAGCACAAACCGAAATCCCTGATGATAGCGGCTCCGGTCGTGCGCAACCGCAAGGGGCACTACGCCGACCTAGCTCGCTGGGCAGCCAAGAAGAAATACCCATGGCTTCGAGCCGACGGTCAATTGGTGGCGCCGGATGCCTTCACCCCCCTGGATCGGTACTCCAACCATGATATCGATATCGTGCTGGCCGACATACACGTGCAGGGCAATAAAATCAGCATGAACAATGCTGACTGTGACTTTGCCACACTGGCAGAAACCATCAGCAAAGCTCTGGAAATGGGGGATGGGTTCATCCGCCTCATACGCGGCAATCAGTCCACCCGCCTGCTGAGCACCCACCTCACCTGCCCGGACTGCGGCGAGAGCTATGCTGCCCCGGAGCCCTCAACCTTCTCATTCAACAGCCCGCACGGTTGGTGCCCCCACTGCATGGGGCATGGACGCATCAGCCGAATCAGCGTGAAGGAAGAAGACAAGGAGAGCCGGTTGGAACATGAGCTGCGCTATGACCGCGAGGTCGAAAAAGCTGCGGCAAAAGACGACACCTCGACCCTGTGCCCCCACTGCCGGGGTGAGCGGCTCAATGCATATGCCCTGGCTGTCACCCTGTTCGACAGGAATATCGCTTCCATCGGTGCGCTGAGTGCCGCACAGGCTCTTCGTCTCGTGGAAAACTGGCACTTTGATGGGCGCGAAGCAGATATCGCCCGCAACATCATGGCAGAGATTGTCCCCAGACTCCGCTTCCTGCAGCAGGTGGGGCTGGGCTATCTCTCCCTGAATCGCTCAGCTACTACCCTGTCCGGCGGGGAGACCCAGCGTATCCGTCTGGCGGCTCAACTGGGCTCTGAACTTCGCGGCGTTCTGTACGTACTGGATGAACCCACCATTGGTCTGCATCCCTGCGACAATGAACGACTGCTGACCACGCTGACCGAGTTGAAAAACCGTGGCAACACCCTGCTGGTGGTGGAGCATGATACGGATACCATGCGCCATGCAGACCGCATCATCGATCTGGGACCGGGGGCAGGCATCCACGGCGGTGAGATTGTAGCGCAAGGCTCCTTTGCCGATATTCAACGCAACCCGGATTCCGTGACCGGCCGCGCGCTCGACCTGCGGGAGAAGCATCCCTTCTGCGGCAAATGGCTCTCCCTCAGAAACGCCGAATGGCTCGAACTGACCGGTTGCTGCCTTCATAATCTCAAAGATGTCACCCTGCGCATCCCCCGAGCCCGATTCACCGTCGTGACAGGCTCCTCCGGCGCCGGCAAGACCTCCCTCATCAGCGACACACTCGCACCGGCAGTACGACACGCCCTGGGAGGAAGCATCAGCCCCGAAGAACGTGCCGCCTGGAAGAGCGACAAAGGTCTCGATAGCATCCGCGCGCTCTACCAGGTCGACCAATCCCCCCTGGGCAAGACTCCCCGATCCACCCCGGCCACCTACATCGGCATCTTCGATGAAATCCGCAAACTCTTCGCCCAGAGTGCCGATGCCCGCCGCTTGGGCTTCGATGCCGGGCGTTTCTCCTTCAACACCGCCGCCGGCAACTGCGAAGCATGCAAAGGCACCGGCTTCCGCAGACAGGAGATGGACTTCCTGCCCCCCTGCTCTGTCCCCTGCGAAACATGTCGCGGCGCTCGCTATAACTCCCGCACACTACAGGTTCGCTACAAAGGCAAAAACATAGCAGAGGTACTCAACATGAATATGGAGGAGGCGGCTGAATTCTTTGCCGGCCAGGCACGTCTCGCTGACCCGTTGAAGCTGCTCTGCGACACCGGACTGGGCTACCTCACTCTGGGTCAAGCCAGCAACACCCTATCCGGCGGTGAAGCGCAGCGTATCAAACTCGTAGCCGAACTCATCAAGGGACGCCGTGCGGCACTCACAGCCATCCGTAAAGGACGTGCGCTGCCGCAGGATCTCTACCTGATTGAAGAACCGACCATCGGGCTTCATCCCCACGATGTTCGTCTGCTGGTACAAGTGCTGCGCCGACTGGTGGAGATGGGCAACACCGTCGTCGTCATCGAGCACAATACCGAGCTCATCTGCGAAGCGGATTACGTGATCGACGTCGGCCCGGGCGCCGGAGACGAGGGCGGCACCATCGTTGCACAGGGCACCGCGCGGCAGGTAGCTCGCAACAGCGAGAGTATAACAGCGCCCTTTATCCGTGCAGAATTGGGCGAGAGCTGATATTTACCCTCCTCTGATGACCATCCCCCATGGGCAAGTTGCGACATACCTCACATCTGCGCTTGACATTTTGACCGATTCTATGGCAAAATGCGCCCCGCAATGGGGGCGGTGCTCCTGTTCATCATCATGGCCCTGTCGTTCAATGGATAGGACGAAGGTTTCCGGTACCTTAGATGTGGGTTCGATTCCCGCCGGGGCTACTCCCATAACCCTGCCTGATAGGCGGGGTTATTTGATTTTACTTGATTTACGACTTTGTAACAGGCTTAATAAGCCTATCACGCAGCGCGAATGCTGCGCGAAAATTATTGTTCCGGCAATGAAAGATTGATCGGTCGATAAATGGGAAGTTGTAGGGAAGTACGATTGACGAATGACCCGTCTCCGCCGAAGGCTTCGCCGTGGCAGGCGACTTACGAATGAAAAGTTCGCTGCGCTGCGCGCAGATGGTTTCAACTAACGCTAAGCGTCCTTCATCGTTCA
>JAFQSQ010000004.1 GCA_017409465.1 Akkermansia sp.
CACTTCCCCCTCTCCCAAGTCCTGCTACAGCATTGCCCAATTATGGGCAATGACGAACTACAAAATCGATTTTTTACAAAAAATCGAATCTTGCTCAAATTATAATTGACTTCGTCATTCGTCAATCGTACTTCCCTACAAATTTCCATCTTTGGCGCATCGGAAGAGCAACATCCTTTAATTGCCGGAGCAATAAGTACTTCCCTGAGAGCATCCTTCTTTGATGCGGACTCCTTCGGTGTTCAAAATTCGGGAGTGCAGACAAATTTCTTGCAATGCCCCGAGCGGTATGTTACGCTCAGACTATGTACAGGAAACTACTTTTGACGGCACTGGCCTGCGGGCTGGCTACTGCCACTGAGGATTTCGAAAAAATGTCGGCCGGAGCTCTGACCGGCGGCACCATCAGCTACGGCACCCTCACTGCGGAGGCGGGTAACGCTGAGATTAATCGTGGGCACGGCCGCAACAGTGCCCAGGCGCTCCGTATACTGGGGGGCACAGACCGCAGCGTCACCCTGCAGCTCAGCAAGCCGGTGACGCTCGAAACACCCGGGCAGTGCTGGGTAGAGCGTTGGACTCGCCGCGCCCCCTTCTGCCTGCGAGTACTGGCCGTCACCCCTGCGGGAGAGCAGGAAATCGCCAAGCTGGCCACCCTCGATGTCGGCGGCTACAAGCACCAACTGAAGTGGACACTGCCGGCCGGCACCACAGCACTCATCTTCAAGGCCGACACGGCCGAGGGCGGCGGTGTGCTGCTGGACGACCTCTGCCTGATGGATGGCCCCATGAACGTCAAGAGCGTGAATTTCCGCAATCCCGGTGCCTTCCCCATGATGAAGCGTGCAGCCTTCAACCCGGTACTGGCGCTGGATATCGAAAGTGAGGGTTCTCAAGATCCCAAAGTAGTCAGCAAGGTCAAGCTGCGCGTCTCCGACCCGGCCCACATCAGCTCCGTCACCCTGCGCAGCGGCGATGCTACCGGACTGGAGTTCCGCGAGGGCAAGGTATACGGCCAGGGGATTCCGCAGGCAGATGGCACCGTAGTCATCAACTCCGACGAGACGCTGGCCGGGGGCGAAAATCACCTGTGGATTGATGTACAGCCGGCAGGCGGCGCTCCCATTGGTTCCACACTCACCTTCAGCGAACTCAAACTCACGATTGACGGCAAGGAATACAGCCCCGAGCAGGCACCGGTCACCCAGAGAGTCGGTATCATGCTCGGCATGCCCGGTGAAAATGTCAGCAACCAGCCGGATGGCGCCAGCCCCCGCCACTGCGTCGCCTTCCGCATCCCCGGGCTCATTCGCACCCGGTCCGGCGCACTGGTCGGCTGCTTCGATGCCCGCTACCACCATGAGGGCGACCTCTGCGCTGATATCGATGTAGCCACCGTTCGCTCGACAGATGGCGGCCAGACCTGGACGCTGCCCGAGGTTTCCATGGACGCCGGTCCCGGTCACAACAACGGCTGTGGCGACCCCTGCATCGTACAGGACAACAGCGGCCGTATCTGGCTGCAATCGCTCGTGTGCCACTTCGCCGGCGGCGCCTCGTTGAATGTCTCCAAAACCGGTTGGGACAAAGATAAGACCGGCCAGTGGGGCATGGTCTACTCCGATGACGATGGCAAAACCTGGTGCAAGGAGTATGTGAACCCCACCCGCCAGATTAAGAAAGAAGAGTGGAACACCATCCTGGCCGGCCCGGGCAACGGCATCGTCACCAGCCAGGGCGTCATCGTCTTCCCGGCTCAGATATGGCAGAACAATGCCACCCCCCGCTCCATGAGCACCATCTGCTACTCCACAGACGGCGGCAAGAACTGGGTCTACGGCAACGGGGTGCCCCACCGCAGCTCCGAGTGCCAGGTCGTCGAGCTGCAGGATGGCTCCATCATGATTAACTGCCGCAACGAGACCTGGGCAGGCAAGCGAGTGGTCTATGTGACTAAGGATCTGGGCAAGACCTGGGAACCGCACGAAACCAACTGCTCGGCACTGGTAGAACCCACCTGTCAGGCATCCATCATCGCGGTCAATTCGCCCAAGTACGGTCGTCTGCTGCTCTTCTCGAACCCGAAGAAATACCCCCGCAGCCTGATGACGGTACGCGCCTCGCGCGACGACGGCAAGACCTGGAACGAAGGTCTGCTGTACGACAGCCGCCGCTGCATGGGCTACTCCTGTCAGGCCATGGTGGATGATAACCACGTTGGCGTCATCTACGAAACAAGCCATACCAACGGCAAAACCACCAATCGCGGCATCGGCTTCATCATCCTCCCGCTGGATGAAATCGTAAACGCCGAATAACGCAGGTTGGCAGTCTTTCTTGCAGGCGGCAGCTGAACAGCTGCCGCCTGTTTTTTTCGCAATCAATCATTTTCAACTTTTCATCAGCGCAGAAACTGGTAGAATGACAGCGTATGAAAAAACTCTTCCTTTCTCTTCTGACGCTCGCCGTGGCACTGCCGTCCCAGGCGGCCGAGACACGCACCCTGCCCGCGCCCGTCATCACGGGTGGCATGCCCCTCATGGAGGCCATCAATGCCCGCCAATCAGGCCGTGACTTCTCAGCCCGCCCGGTGGATGACCAGACACTGGGAGAAATCCTCTGGGTCGCCTGGGGGCAGAACACCCGTGGCAAACGCACCATCGCCACCGCCCGCAATCTCCAGAACATGCAGCTCTACCTCGCCACCCCTGAGGGCGCCTGGAAGTACCATGGTGCTACCCATAGTCTGGAAAAAGTGACGGATGAAAACCTCATCCCCTACTGCACGAAGCAGGACTTCGTCCCCAAAGCCCCTGTCCACCTCATCTATGCCATCGAGGACAACACACGCGGGCACAACCACGTCGGCTCTGCCTACCAGAACGTCTACCTCTACGCCACTTGGAAGGGACTCTCCTGCGTCATTCGCGGCATGATTGACATCCCCGCCCTCAACAAGGCTCTCCGCCTGCCGGAAGGGCAGACAGTGGCTCTCCACCAGTGCCTCGGCTGGCCGGAGAATAAGTAATCAACCGATGCATCGAGTTTTGACCGGACCGGCAACTCGGTTCAGTACAGAGGTTCGCGGCAAATAAACTTTGTCGGGGGAAATGTGCGGGCTTTGCCCACACATTCCCCCCGAGTAGGCATCGCTCATTGCTTGCGCTCAACCCTGATTAGGGGAGCATGATGCGTCCACCACTTATCCGTCAGTTTTGCGCGCTCGAAAATTTTCTCACAGGTGGCTTCGTACTCTTTGTACAACTTATCGAATTTGGTATCATTCAAGAGCTTATCCAGCGTACCGGGGGCAATGTAGCCCTCGGGACCAACGCTGAAGTTGATGCTCTCGTTCCTCAGGAATTTGGCGGCTGCCACGGCATTGATATCCAGGCCAGCCTTGTCAGCGAAGTGCTGTTCAAAGGCCTGCATGTATGAGGTTCCGGTTTGGGGGATAAGGGCATCGTCTCCTTTCAGCAATCCTACTTCCAGGAGCGCCATCTGTAGCAGTTGAGAATCACTATAGATTTCCCGGAAGGCAGATGCGTACTGTTCGGAAAATTGCTTTTCCTGTTCCAGAGCTTCCAATTCCGCCTCACCCATGGACGCGCCGATATACTGAGAAATAGAGTTTTCTTTAAGGAAGGCCGATACGTTATGATCGATAGGCACACTCATACCCGGGCCTACAATCTGATACGCCGTTTCACGATTATCTCGGCATTTCACATGATAATGCAGGAAGGTCGCCACCTCGCTCATGACCGCGCGCGCCTCCAGGGCATCCACGCATTTGTTGTGTTGCTGTTGCAATGTGCGGAACAAAGCATCTTCTTTTCCCGGATTTTTCAGAATGACATCCCGAATGTAATCAAACAGGCAAATGAGCGGCTTTTGGCTGAAATCATAGGCGTGCATCAGCTCATGACCTTTTGTCTTATCAATAACGCGTTGAGCTATGCTGCCGTCCACTGATTGGCGGATAAAGCTTTCGTTTATCGTCACGGTCAGAGTCAGCATATCGCCAACGCGCACTTCCCGCCCACCTTCCGTGGTTTCCAGGATTGCTCGAGCGCCCGCACTCGGATTTGTCCCACCGAGCAAGCGCTTTCCCGAAGGAATGGAAATGACAGTACAACTATGTTCTGCTTCGGGGGAGAAGTGATAGTGACACATTTGTTCCGGCATGGGATTAATTATCTATTGGTTTAGGCTTATGTGGGTTGATTACGTTTATCATAAATAGATAAAACCGCGCAGAGCAGAATTCTTTATACTGCAATCCTGACTTTTTTTTCACACCCACTATCTTGGGTTGAAAAACATTCCGATGAGGCTTCGTGTTCCCTTCATCTCCTACTGCGTACACTTATCTCCGGTCCAATCAAAATTTGTTCCGAGTGAGGTAAACGACGATGCCTAATATGTAAACCGTTACAACTTCCCAAAGTTCTATATCAACCAGATCAAAGCAATAGGCGAAAACTCCGAGCGTGCCAAGCACAAGCATCCCTATAAGACACCCGATAGCCGGCCCGTCTTCCGACATCTTATCCGCCCACCACGGCAAAGATATCAGATAGAGGCCAATCATGGTCATTACAGATCCAAACATAACTGGGCCATCGTAGAAGTTTAAATCGCATACTCCAAATAACAGCACGACAATGCCGAAGACAATGGTGATTATTTTTCCTATATACTCCCTTCTCTCAGTTGCATCGACAACGCGGTCTTCGTCCTGTGGGCGCAAAGTCTCCTTTTCCAATGGTACATTTTTGTCTCGTCTGCTCAGGCAAGGCTTTAATATCCATTTAAAGGCCAAAACAACACCTACGCCGAGCACAAGATATCCCAAGATGGATGAGATGGAAAGAGCAACCGATTTATCATAACAAATGCAATAATACAGAGAATAGAAAGTAGAGAGCAAACCACTCAGCGTCAGCCCCCCCGCTGCAAGTGCCGGGAACAATGAGATTTTTCCGGCGGCATCAGCGTTACACAACGGAGCATCGGAGTCTGTCGGATAGGATTTCTCCGAGCACTTCGACCTCCTCGTGACTACGTCCGTTTGCTTTGATTTTTTCTGAGGAGACTCGTCCTTCAGTACGGGCAGGGAAAGCTTGCCCGGCAGGCTGCTCAGAAGAGGCTGAATGGAGGTAAAGATGTGTTTAATCAATCCGGGAGTTGAGAGAATCTTGCGAGTAGCAGGCTTCATGGGGAGCTGTTGCAATGCTCCCATGCTGAAACTTGTTTCTCCGGCGGCCAATTCATAGATGTAGCTCATGAGAGATGACAGAGCCACCTCATCCGACAGCAATTGAGCCAAGGGGGCCTGCAAAAACTCCGGACAGTTTTTGCTGAGAAACTCTCCCGCCTTTTTCTGTAGGCTCTGGATGAGCTTCTGTTTTGCTTTTTCTGCCAGTTTTTCTTTGAGTCCGGAAATATCGTCAAACATGGTGTCAGTAAGTTGATGGTTGAGAAACGCATTCTCCGCTGCTGTTCCTGATGCAGCGGAATTATACATCTTTCCGAATACCCCCACGGTGAAAGACACGCTGTTTATTGCATTTTCAGACCTTGCAATACTGCGGGCATGAAGCGCAACCGAACACTCGCCTCTTGCTGTTTTCCCTTATCTCTTTATATTGTACAAGAAATAATATGCAAAGGGCAAAAACAGATAAAATAAACTTGACCCAGTATTCGGAATACTGCCCACATCTACCATAGAATAGTTATGAAATCAGCAGAGAAGATGATCAGGGAACTACCGTTGAATGTCAGTGACATTGCGCGATTAGTCGTGGAACTGACTGAAGAGCTTGGAGAAAGGGTAAATGGTTTAGGAAAGGTGGGGATGATGCAGTTATTGAGGCGTGTTTTACGACTGGGGGTGGAGGAGTTGTCGAAGCAGGAGCATACAGTGTCTTTCGAAACGGCGATTTGGGCCAGTGTGGAAGCTCGCTCGGAACGAAGACCGACAACGCGGCGGGATTTACGGCATTATGCGCGGCGCTTGCTACGGGTGGATGGGGTGGCCGGGCGACCGCTGCGCGCAATGAGCACTCGCGAATGCCGCGAGATGCTTCAATCGGCATTTGGGGGGAGTGCAAGTTCTTTTCGCAAGGGACGAGCCATGTTGCACAGCGTGTTCGCGTTTGGGATGCGGCAAGAGTGGTGTGCGGAGAATCCGGTAGCGCGGGTGGAGGTGCCGAGGGTGCAGGAGCGTGAGATTGAGCCACTTCGGCGGGAGGAGGTGAAGAGGCTGGAGACAGCAGTGCAGCAGCCGGAGCACCAGGCGATGAAGTTATCACTCTATTTATTGCTGTACTGTGGGTTGCGTCCACAGGAAGTAGCACGGCTGCGGCAGCAGGATGTGCAGCCGGAACGCGGCTGTGTGGTGGTGCCGGGGCGGTGCAGTAAGACGGGAGGCGGACGTGTGGTACCGCTGAGGCGCCGGGAGTTGCTGAAAGGGATGCGACTGCGTATTCCACGCAACTGGGCGCATCGGTGGAAGCGGTTGCGCCGCGCCGCGGGATTCACCGATTGGCAGCCGGATGTGTGCCGCCACACGTTTGCGAGTTACCACGCAGCGTATTTCCGGGATTTGGGGGCATTGCAGTTGGAGATGGGGCACCGCAGCACGGATTTACTCCGCTCCCGCTATCTCAATCTGCCGCAGGTGAATCAAGCGAAAGTGTATTGGAATGCTCGCTGAATGGGCCGCTATACTTCCGAAAAAAGCGTTTTTTCAAAAGACCCTTGGGTTTTTGCAACATCGCAAGCAAAAAGTCCCTTGGGTTTTTGCAACATCACAAGCAAAAAGTCCCTTGGGTTTTTGCAAACAAGTATTGACAATTAACAAGCAAGCACGTACCAACCGAGATTCTGCCCAAGCTGAATATGGTATGGGACTCCGTATCGCAACAACTCTCAAAAGAAAATAAACGCTTCGTTTACAGCGAAGTATATGTGGGCGCAAGACGCAAGGGATTGGAGATGCCCCTGCGATGGCTTCAGGATGCCGGAATGATTCTTCCGGTTCCCCGCATCAAGGTTCCTCGTCTACCAATGTCAACGTACTGGGAAGCGGGCATCAGCAAGGTTTTTATGCTGGATGTGGGATTGCTGTCTGCACTGTGTGAGCTGGATGTCGGCACACTGCTGGACGGAAATGATATTTTCAGCGAATTCAAGGGAGCACTGACGGAACAATTTGTTCAACAGGAAATGAGAACAACTTGTTCCATACGGCCATGCTACTGGGCCAGTGAAGAAAAAAATGCTAAAGCAGAGGTGGACTTCTTGTGTACCGTCAGGGGAAATATCGTTCCCATCGAAGTGAAAGGAGGGTTCAACACTCAGGCAAAAAGTCTGTTAGTATATTGCCAACGTTTTCAGCCTGAAAGAGCCGTTCGGATATCCCTGCGACCTTTCGCGCAAAATGAAGTAGCTTTCAAAACGCCGCTATATCAACACCCGTCATGCCTGCTGACAGAATTGCCGCTATACGCTTTATCACAGCTGACAAATGTCATTTCCACCTCCTCCCCACAGGCAGACTCCGCGAAAACGGCCTGAAAAAATCCGGTAACATTGTTATCTGAAACATTTACGGACCAACGGAAAACAGTATACCCGTGCAGCACACAGCGCAGCATTGACAAATCTGCCCCCTTGAGGCACAATAGGGGGCAGACAGTGGCTCTCCACCAGTGCCTCGGCTGGCCGACAGTTCAGCAGGATTAACTGATGAGGCCGGGTGAGGGCTTTACCGGGCTGCATCCGTGTGTCCCCTCTGCCACTCGATATTGCCCCCCCTTCGAAAAAAGCCGCTGCCCCATTTGGGAGCAGCGGCTTTTCTTTAGCAACGAGGGAACAGGGTTACTTTCTGCGGCGGCGAGAAGCCAACCCCACCAGAGCCAGCAGGCTCAGCGTGGCAGTAGTGGGCTCGGGAACCGTCAGGTTCGGGTTGGTGGCAATCGCAATCGCTTTCAGTGCGTTGTTCTCAAGAATCAGGCTGTTTGCCTCGATGGTGATGGGCAACGCAGAGTTGACGTCATAGGTGGTCGGCAGCTCCAGCTCCTTGTAATAACGACTGAGCACCAGCTCATCATTGATGACAGAATCCAGCTCAAGCATATCGGCTTCTGAGAGGTTACTGATGAGGGTAAGGTGATATTCCGAACCAAGAGCGTCTGCTCCTTCTGCCATTTCCCAAAGCGCATCATCAGTCAGCCACAGTTCCAGCTCGCCGCCGGCAAACGCCAGGTCACCGGTCGTGCTCATCTGCATGGAGCCGTCTGCATCGCTCACGCTGCCGATTCCGAACCTGATACTGTTCCCCGAGCTCAACTCCAGCTCAGTTGAGACCGACATATTACAGCTCTCGGCCAATTCGAATGTAGCCGTAGCCCCCACATTCACCGTACCGTTCAGGGTAGCCGTCCCCTTGATGATTATGGAGCCATCCACGTTCAGCGTCGCGTTGGTACCTACATTGACTGTATCTGTCGTGATGGCAGCATTGGATTTGATGTGAACCGTGCCGCTGCCGGTCTGCTTGATATTGTAGGTAGTGTTTTCTGCCACGAAGCCGGGGAAAACTGTATCGTAAGTGTTGGTGGTGGAAACACCCTCCTTGTGTCCGCCGCCGATGTTGATTTCACCTGCACCCGTTTGATTGACATTTATTGTCCCATCCTTGGTAAAGCTACTGCCATACGCCAAATTGATGGTACCCTTACCGGTTTGATTCATTGTAATAGTCGCCGTTTGTCCGGTAAACTGACCAACTGTCAATTCCGCTTTAGTAGCGTCATCGACCTGTCCTTGCGTGATGACATTTTCATCTTCTCCACTAAGATTCAACACATCTCGCAGCAATATCGTACCACCGGTCTGGGTAATAGACAACCCGGATTTTGCGATGGAGAACCCATACACCTCCATCTTCCCCTTCGTCTGGATGAGATTCAGGCTCGATGTACCGGAACCAAACGAGGTAGTGTAATGACTCGATTTCAAATACGAATTTTTCACACTATCGCATCCGATTTTCAAATTCCCGCCTTCCAACTTGAGTTCCTCTACGATATTAACCTGTTTCGGACATCCAATCATGTTATACATACTCGCATTGAGCCACGTAGTATTTCCCCACTCATGGTAGGCAAGATAACTATTACCCTGCGAAAAGTCAGTACCTCCGGTATGCAATTCTACCTTTCCACCGCTGATGTGCAGCTTTCGCAACTGGGCGCCGGAAGCTCTCAGGTTCATAAAGGAATCCGATGAACCATTAACTGTCACTTGCCCGTCAACACGAAGACAGGAGTAGGCAGAGCCACTTTGTTTACCTGTTACATAAACCTCGCCTTGGTTTTCTATCGTAAGATTACCCTTGACGGCAAGCGAATTGGCATAGTTGGTTGTCCCGGCATAAGGATTCGCAAATTTATTGTCATCTGTCAAATAGCCTACTTTATCCCCGGTTCCGATGGTAATAGTACTATCAGGCTCTGCCGTTGCATCTAATTCCACAAAGCTTGAGCCTTGCCCAATGTTTATGTAAAGCGGCTGCTCTGTCGCTTCATCATCAGCCATTGCAGGTAAGGCAAAACTCGCCATAATGGCCGCACAGAGTAGTTTTGGTAGATGGATTTTCATAAGTGTTGCTTGTTGTAAAGTTTGTGTATTGTTGTTATATGGGGAGCGCAAGGAGGTCGACTCCGGACATCCCGGCACACCGACGGCAACAGTCTATCGCATTTTAAATGCGATAGGCATTCTCGATGTACTGTTATCAAGCTGTTACAAGAAATAACGGGAGCTATACAGCTACTGAAGCAGATTTGCTCATGCCGCGTAATGTGCTATTTTCAAAAAAATTACGGTATTTTTACTGTACATCGCATTTAAAATACGATACAGCATTTCCGCCCCTCCACCCGAACGACATATGGAGGAGGAATCTTCTATGGCGAGACATCAGAACGGAGTGTACCCCCTTATGACTCGCTCTCGTGCATCATCCCGGTTTCGCGGTAGAACTTCAGCCAGGAATCAAAAGCCGACGCCGGGGCAAACAGATTATCGGCGTAGAAGCGGGTGAACTCTTCGGCGGCATCATAGGGGTATACCACCAGTTTTCCCCCGCAGTACCAGGCAATCCCGCACAGAGGCATATCAGCATATTTGAGCACCAGTTCCTGCGCAGACGAAAGCGAGGCGAAAGGCGAATCAGCCACCGCACGCTGTACCAACTCGGGTGCCATGGAATAGGTGCCGGCGTGAAATACGTAGAATCCCAACCATCCCTCCGGAGTCAGCACCAGTTCCACAGACTGCTCCTTGTTGTACCAGAAAGCATAATCCTCCTCCAGCGTCATCTCGTAGGAGTCCTTGGGCAAAGCGGCATACAATTTCTCCAGGTTGCGCCGAAAATCCGGAGCAAACGTCCCGACATATTCAGCCGGAGCAGCCGGGAGCGCAGGCGTCCGTTTCAGTATCGCCAGCTTGATGCTCCACACCGTGGCCAGAATCCCGGCACCGGCAAATAAGCCGCCCATCAGCAGCGGCAGCCAGACGGCGTTGCCCAGCCCCTCTCTGTACTGCCAGCTGAGATACACCACCACCAGCCCCACCAGACTGATGAAGAGAAAAGGCTTGACTCCCGGGACTTTCGGTTCTGAATGCTGCTCTGCCATAACGCCGCGCATGATAGACTATTCTGCCCGAATCTGCAAGCCGAATCTCCGCCCGCCAGGTTCAGACAGCAGAAAGATATTGCAATTTCACGGATATAGTGTATACTCGCCGCGCATGCTGACCATCAAGAAACTGACCAAGGCCCATGCCGGGCGAACACTGTTCTACGAAACCGAACTCGTGGTGAACTGGGGTGAGCGCATCGCGCTGGTGGGGCCCAATGGCGCGGGCAAGTCCACCCTCTTCCGCATGATTCTGGGAGAGGACACCCCGGACGAGGGGCAGATTCTCATGGATGAATACGGCGTCGTGGGCTATCTGCCGCAAGAAGCCGGTGACCCCTCTGACCGTACGGTGCTGGAGATTGCCATGAGCACCACCCCGGAGATGGGTCAAGCCATCCGCACCCTGCGTGAGTGCGAGAAGAAGGGGGACAACTCCAGCGATGCCTATGCCGAGGCCATGGATGTGTTCATCTCTCACGATGGCTATCAGCTGGAGCCGAAAGCCAAACGTATCCTCAAAGGACTGGCGTTCAAGGACGAAGATTTTCACCGCCCGGCACGCGAGATGAGCGGCGGCTGGGTGATGCGCGCCCACCTGGCGCAACTGCTGGTAGCCGAGCCGGACTTGCTGATGCTGGACGAACCGACCAACCACCTGGACCTGATGAGCCTGCTGTGGTTCCAGCGCTATCTGATGAATTATCCCGGTGCCATTTTCATGATTTCCCACGATCGCGACTTCATGGACACACTCGTAGAGACGGTGTACGACATCGAAAACGCCGAGCTGGTGCGCTACTCCGGCAACTATACGCGCTTCCTGGAGCTCAAGGAGCAACGCTACGAGCTGCAGCTGGCCGCCTGGCGCAACCAGCAGCGCGAAATCGCCCACTTTGAATCGTTTATCGAGCGGTTCCGCTCCGTAGCCTCCAAGGCGGCTCAGGTGCAGAGCCGTATCAAGCAGCTCGAGAAGATGCGCCGACTCGAAAAACCGAAACAGGGTCGCAAGCTCTTCAAGTTCATTTTCCCGCAGCCGCCACGCAGCATGCAGAAGGTGATGGAACTCGAAAAAGTCGGCCAGAGCTATGGCGAGAAGCGCATCTACCGCAATCTGGATCTGCTGATTGAGCGCGGTGACCGCATCGTGCTGGTGGGGCCCAACGGCGCAGGCAAATCAACCTTGCTCAAGATTCTGGCCGGGGTAGTACCCATCGACGAAGGCACCCGTACCCTTGGCACCACCACCCGAATCGGCTACTTCTCCCAGATGCGCTCAGAGAACCTGACCCCCAACTTTACCGTGCTGGAGGAAATTATGAACGCCAACCCGGAACTGCGAGAAGAAGAGGCCCGAGGTATTCTCGGCTCCTTCCTCTTCCGCCGTCTGGATGTGGAAAAACGCGTAGAGGTGCTCTCCGGTGGCGAAAAATCGCGTCTCAGCCTGGTGAAGTTCCTGGTGAATCCGCCTAATCTGCTGCTCATGGATGAGCCCACCACCCACCTCGACCTCATGAGCGTGGAGGCTCTTTCTCAGGCGCTCAAGAACTACGAAGGAACGCTCGTGTTCATCTCGCACGACGTCCACTTCATCCGCGCCCTGGCAGAAAAAACTCTCCACATCAACCACGGTGTCGTCACCCCCTACGCCGGAGGCTACGACTACTATCTGGAGAAATCCGGTATCCTCGACGATGCCAACGCCATGGATGTCTGACGCCTGCCCGGGGGCTGAAGCAGCCCGGCCCGACTGATTACCTCGCCTCGGGAGCAACCCGCAGCGCGGTGTAGTTATTGATGGTGATATCGCCTATCCTGCCGTATAGCGGATGCGTCGGGCAGTCAAATAGAAGGCGTCCGCCGCTGATGCGCAGCGGTATACGATGCAGCACTCGGGCACCGTCATCCGAATCGGTCATATAAACGGCAACTACCATCGGCTCACCGGATGCAGCCGTCTCAACATCGACACCCCACAGGTTGAGCGAGTGGGTATGGCGGCTCCCATCGCGCCGCAGATAACTTACCCCCACCCAGAACGCGTCACCGCGCCGAAATCCCTCACGGAGCGCTCGCATGACCTCTGCCGCCGGCATCGCGGGGCGCCGATCACGGTACAGTATGGATTGCAGAAAAGCTTCTCCCCTCTCCTTGTAATAGGCTCCCAGCGATGCATCCCGCACCCGGGCGCAGGTAAGTCCATTGGCGGGGCGATTCGGCGCGTAAGAACCGGTAAACCACCAGCGGATACCCTGATCAGGGTCACTGCCATCGTTATTGAACGCCGCGCGGTAAGTCGCCCAGACCCCCGCCCCGGTCGGCACTCCCTCGGGCAGCTCAGCCTGCTGCCTCTGCCACCATGCAACCATATTCGCCGCAGTAATGGCCCAACAGAGATAGGCCTCACTCCTTCCCCTCACCTTGTTGAAGTCATACCACCCCTTCTCCGCATTCACTCCGGAGGCCCAGAGTGTCTCAGCCCCGGAAGCAACGGGAGCAAGCAGTGCGGCTATCGCCAGATAGATGCTCAGCAGTCGATTTCTCATGCCCCTCTTATACCCGTCAAACTCGACTCTGGCAAGAAAAAAGCAGCACCGAATCGGTGCTGCCGGATAGTACGAAGTATAAGATTCGAACTTATGACCCCATCCGTGTGAAGGATGTGCTCTACCACTGAGCTAACTTCGCATTTTCGCTCTCGCAATGAGTGCGGGCGCATTATAATCAAATCCGGCACCCATTGCAAGCTTTTTCTGAAAAAATACCAATTTTATTTGCAGAAGCGGCTCAAGAGAGTCGACAAGACGGGCTCGCAGACGATACAATGGCGTGCAGCAGCACACACCGGAGGGGGCATCAGCCGGTCACTCGCGTATCGGCCTCGAAGCGCACCAGCTCACGCAAGGGGCGGTGCTCCGGGAGCAGAAGCTGCGGGTCGCGCTCCAGGATGGCCGCCGCATCGCGAGACGCACGGTGAATCAATCGCATATCGGCCAGCCACTCAGGGAAACGCACGGCACCAAGCCCGCTCTGCGCCGTACCGAGCACATCGCCGGGGCCGCGCAGGCGAAAATCTTCCTCTGCTATCTCAAAGCCGTTGAGCGTGCGGCACATCACCTGAAGCTTATCGTGACCGGGTTCACCCGGTTTCGCATCGGAGAGGAGGATGCAGTAGCTCTTGTGCTGTCCTCGCCCGATGCGCCCGCGCAGCTGGTGCAGCTGGGAAAGGCCGAAGCTGTCGGCATCGTTGATGAGCATGATCGTCGCGTTGGGCACATCGATACCTACCTCCACCACTGTAGTGGCCACAAGAATACGGGTCTCGCCGGAATGAAAAGCCGCCATCACAGTATCTTTATCATCGGCAGAAAGACGCCCATGCAGCAGCCCGATGCTCTCGTCAGGGAAAATCTCCTGCCAGCGTGTCAATTCTGCTACGGCTGAGCGGCGCGAGCTTTTCTCGCTCTCCTCCACCAGCGGCGACACGATGTATATCTGCCGACCCTCTGCCAGCTGCTCGCGCATGAAGGCGATGATTTTCTTCATATTGGCCGGGCGCCGCATGGCTGTGATGATTTCGCCGCGATTGGCCGGCAACTCATCGATGACGGAGACGTCCAGGTCTCCGTAGAGGGTGAGGGTCAGGGTACGGGGGATGGGGGTAGCCGTCATCACCAGGATATCGGGATTCTCCCCAGCCGCATAGAATGACTCGCGCTGCTGCACGCCGAACTTGTGCTGCTCATCCACGATGGCAAGCCCGAGATTGGCAGGACGATTGGCAGGATACAGCAGTGCATGAGTCCCTACGATGATGCGCGGGGTCGTGTCCGATACCAAGCCGGCATCCAGAGTGATATCGGAATCATCAGCTCGGCCTGCGGTGCGGAGTGAGAGCGCTACATCCGTATGTGCCAGGAGACGACAGAAGTTCCGGTAGTGCTGCTCCGCCAGAATCTGGGTAGGCGCCAGCATGGCTGCCGTCTTGCCGCTGCCGACAGCCAGCAGCATGGCACAGAGGGCCACCAGCGTCTTGCCGCTGCCGACATCGCCCTGCAGCAGTCGGTTCATCTGCTGCGGCGCTGCCATATCAGCCCGGATTTCGTGCACACAGCGCTGCTGCGCGGCAGTGAGCCGGAACGGCAGATGCCCCAGCAACTCCTGCATATACGCGTCGCAGACGGCTGTCACCTGCCCCGGGCGCCCCTGCGACCGGCGGCGGCGCCAGGCAACGCGAAACTGGCAGAGGAAACACTCCTCCAGCGCAAAGCGCAGGCGTGCCTTGTGCTGCGTCTCTTCCGCTGCCGGGAAATGGACGTCCTGTACCGCCTGTCGGTAGGGGTACGAGGGCGCTACGTCGTATCCGCCGGGGGATTGCAGCTCATCGGTCAGGTGCTCCAGGATGCGCCATACGCAGCTGCGGTAGCTGCGCGCCGACATACCGGACACGCCTCGGTAAATGGGGACTATGCGTCCGGTATGCACCGACTCGCCGCTGCTGCTGAGCTCTGCCGCCGGCACGAGGGGGCCACCCATCGCTGCCACAACCAGCCGATGCCCGGCATCCTCATCTTCCATGACTTCAAAATCGGGATTAGTCATGGTGAGCATACCGGCATATTCGCGCACGCGGCCATATATGTAGAGGTTCATCCCCACCGCCAGCAGTTTGGACACGTAGGGCATATTAAACCAACGCAGGCTCAGGCGGGCGCCGTGCGGGGCATCTTCGGCACCGGCTGATACTTCAAAATACCGCTTGTAGGAGTAGCGCCAGGCGGCAGAGTAGACATGAACCCGCAGGCACACAGTATCACCCGATGCCAGCGAGGCGATATCCCCGCCCCGGGTGCGGCGATCCTCGTACCGCCGGGGGATGCGCAGCAGGATATCGCGCACGGTATTCAGCTCAGCCGCCTGCAACGCCTTGGTCTCTCGCGGAGACAGCCAGGGGAGAGAAACGATTGGCGTCTCAGGGTATAATTTCACGGCAGCGGATGAATAATCAGCGGAAGGAGCGGCCGTTGTTGATACAGCGGAAGTAATAGTCCACGCGAGAGTGGAACCACGCCCACTTGGGGCCGGGCTTGCCGTTCGTCAGCAGGGGCATGGGACAGTTCTTGCGGGTCCAGTGATAGTGCGGCACCACGCGGCGCAGGTTAATACCGTAGCGTTTCATGAGCACGGCGGTCAGCTTGGCTGCTCTGTCCCAGGTACGGAAGTGATTGTGCCCACGGTTCTCGCACTCGCACATCTCGATACCGATGGAGTTGTGGTTACCGGCGGGCGAGCCGGCGTGCCAACCGGTCTCCTTGAGCGGCAGGTTCTGCACGCACATGAACTGATCGACCGTGAAATGCCAGCTGCGGTTGGTGAACGCACCGCGACAGAGTGCGCGGGAGTGCTGCATGGCCGTGGCGGTCGATGAATGGTTGGCCGTGCTGTGGATGGTGATAAAGGTCGGGCGCAGGCGGCGGGAGCCGCGACGCTGGGGCGCGTTCGAGGGGATGATGCGAACCTTGATATTGACCTCGCGCGCCAGGCGGGAAACCGAGCGAAGCATCACCGGTGTACGCACCGGGGTAAAGCGAACGGCAGCAGGTGTCCGCAGGTAGCGATTAGAGCCTTGCTGCTGACAACCGGAGCTCCCTACTGTAATCAATACCAGCAAGACGAGAGCGACGATTGAAGCGAAACGAATCATGTGTGTATGATGCCAGTTCAACTCACTTTTGGCAAGCGTAAATCCTGTTTTACAGCAAATAACAAGGGCGAGGCACAGAAGCAGCAAAGCGACCGGGAATGTCCGCGGTCGCTTTGCGTTGAAATGAAATGAGGGTCAGCGTCAGGGCATCGGGAAGGCCTTGTTGAACTCCGACACTTCCTTCCGCAGCACGTCATAGGCTTCGGGAGTCTCGCACACCTTCTGCGCCGCCAGGATAGCGAGGCAGCGGCCGATGTATTCAGCCACCTTGCGCACGTCGGCCTCCTTCATCCCGCGAGTCGTCACGGCGGGCGTACCGATGCGGATACCCGAGGGTTTGTTGGTGGTACCCTTATCGTACGGGATGGCGTTCTTGTTCACCGTGATACCGACGCGGTCAAGAGCAATCTGCGCCTCGGCACCATTGATACCCTTGCTGCTGAGGTCCACGAGGAAGCAGTGGTTGTCCGTACCGCCGGCGACGATGCGGAAGCCCAGCTGAGCCAGCTTGTCAGCCATCGCCTTGGCGTTCTTCACCACCTGGGCAGCGTAGTCACGGAAAGCGGGTTTGAGCGCCTCACCCAGGCAGGCGGCCTTGGCTGCAATCACGTGCATGAGCGGGCCACCCTGCAGCCCGGGGAACGTGGCGCTGTTGAGCTTCTTCTCCCACTTGGCCTTGCACATGACCAGACCGCCGCGGGGTCCGCGAAGGCTCTTGTGTGTGGTCGTCGACACAAAGTCAGCGTAGGGCACGGGCGAGGGGTGAGCACCACCGGCCACCAGACCGGCGATGTGAGCCATGTCCACAAACATGATGGCTCCGACCTCATCGCAAATCTCGCGGATGCGGGCGAAGTCGATGGTGCGGGAGTAGGCTGAAGCACCGGCAAGGATGAGTGCAGGCTTCACCTCGCGAGCCTTGGCTGCCATATCATCGTAGTCGATGCACTCGGTCTCGGGGTTCACGCCGTAGTGGACGACGTTGTACTGCTTGCCCGAGAAGTTGGCAAAGAAACCGTGCGACAAGTGACCACCGCAGGCCAGATCCATGGTGAGGATGGTATCGCCGGGGTTGATACAGGCCTGATACACAGACATGTTGGCCTGCGAGCCGGAGTGAGCCTGCACGTTGACGGCCTCACAGCCGAAGAGCGCCTTGGCGCGATCAATCGCCAGCTGCTCCACCTTGTCCACCACCTCACAGCCGCCATACCAGCGGCGATTGGGATAGCCCTCTGCATACTTGTTCGTCAGGCAGGAGCCCTGGGCCTCCATCACGGCGGGAGAAGCAAAGTTTTCAGAGGCAATCAGCTCGATATTGTTGAGCTGGCGCTGGCGCTCCTCTTCGATATAGCCGGCAAGCTCAGGATCCGTCACCGCCAGCGGCGAACCGGAAGCCGTCTGCAGGCGTGCTACGTGGCGACCACCTTCGTATTCTGCGGTCAGCCAGGTCTGCAGCAGGTCGTCCACGTAGTCCGGCGAGACGAACGCGGAGGGGATGCAGATAACGTTGGAATCGTTGTGGTGGCGGGAGAGTGCGGCATCCTGCGGCGTGCGGAGAATACCGGCGCGAACCCCCTTCCAGCGGTTGGCGGCGATACTCATCCCCTGCCCTGAGAAACAAACGAGAACACCACGATCTGCGCGACCGTCGGCCACGCGCTTGCACACCGCATTGGCATACTCTGCGTAGTTACAGGCCTCCTTGGTGAAGGGCCCCAGATCCTCTACCTCAAATCCCCAACCGCGCAGGATTTCCACTGCCGCTTCTTTCAGATCCACACCCTTGTGATCAGAGCCGATGGCTATACGAAGTTCCGTGTTCATAATGTACGGCGCCTACTCTACCACGACGCGCGCGGGGAAGCAAGCGCAAAGTGACGCTTTTTGCGGCATGGATTCCTATGGATTCCTCGCCCGGGCTTGCAATACAAGTGCGAAAAAGTTATCTAACACTGCGCATGAACACAACATCCCCAACCACTGAGCCGTTTCCGCTCGCACTTAACGATGCGGATATCTACCGCTTATTCACCGAGTTCACCGAAAACGCTTCCCTGATGCACGATGATAAGCTGAGCATCATCCAGGCGTTCCGGCGGGTCATGCAGGCAGGCTTGCGCAGTATCCAGGAAGAGGAATACAGCGTCAGCTTCAGCGAAGCTATCACAGCCAGCCTGCAGGCCCGCAGACACCGCCGACCGAGTACACGCAGAGACCTGAAATCCTTCACCAACAGAATGTTGCACTACCGCGACATCTCCGAGTGCAATCTGCGCAACATCTCCGCCCCGGTGTGCCGACAGATGATGAACGAGCTATTCAACCACAGCCCCCACGTCTACCGCAAAGCCCAGACTATCCTGCACAGTATCTTCTCCTACGGTCGGCGGCAGGGATGGTGCGAACGCAACCCCGCCGAGAGCCTGATTCTGCCACCTGTCACTGAGGAACGAATCAACATCCTCACCATGCCGCAGATTAAATTGCTGCTCAAGGGGTGCAACCGCCCGCATCTGCGCTGCATGAATGCCGCCGTGCGGCTGATGCTCTGGTGCGGTATCCGACCGGGCGAGGTGCAGAGACTCCGCTGGGGCGATATCGACCCTTCCGAAAAGATGGTGTATGTCGAGTCACATGCCAGCAAGACCGGGGGAGCCCGCGCCGTTCCCCTCCGCGGTGGGGCCCTGGTACTGGCGACTGAGCACCATCAACCCAACGAGCTCATCGCCCCCAAAAACTGGATCAGGCTCTGGAAGCGACTGCGCGATACCTCGCGACTTCAGCCCTGGCAGAGGGATGCTCTGCGACACACCTTCGCCAGTCTCCATCTCAAGCACTACCACAACATCCTGAAACTACAGGAGGAAATGGGGCACCGGGACAGCTCGCTGCTGCGAACCCGATACCTGAATCTGCGGGGAGTCCGCAAATCAACCGCACGTGAGTTCTTCTCCTCGAACTTCATCATCTGACAGGCTCCTCCGGGGGAGACGACACCGTCTCCCCCGGATATCGCATCTCCCTCATTCCATCCGTTTTCTGCCTTGTTTTACATAGAGAAAACGCAATTTTTTCTCGCCAAACGGGCAGAAAAGTGATAGTATACTCTCAGTAAATGACAAAAGAATTCGTATTCTGCTGATTATGAACGATCTGACTAAGCCTTTCAAACGTCTGCCGGTAGCTCTTGTCGGCACCGGCTCCTACGTGCCGGAACGCCGTCTCACCAACTCTGACCTGGAGAAAATGGTTGAGACCTCCAATGAGTGGATTGTGGCTCGCACCGGTATCGAAGAGCGCCGCATTGCCGCCCCGGATGAGAAGACGAGCGACATGGCAACCAAAGCTGCCCTGCGAGCCATGGAGGCAGCGGGTGTCCAGCCTGAGGAGATTGACCTCATCATCGTCGGCACCGTGACGCCCGACACCTTTACGCCCTCCACAGCCTGCTATGTGCAGGCCAACATCGGCGCCAAAAACGCTGCGGCGTTCGACATCTCTGCCGCATGCTCCAGTTTCCTGTTCGCGCTGAAGACAGCCGTGCAGTACATCGGCTGCGGCCAGGCAAAGACAGCTCTGATTATCTCCAGCGAGAAGCTCAGCCACATCGTGAACTGGGAGGATCGCGCCACCTGCGTGCTCTTCGGCGATGGCGCCGGCGCTGCCGTGTTACGCACCGGCACCGGCATCGAGGGCGACAGCGCGATTCTCGCCTCAGACATCGGCTCTGACGGCACCCTGACCGATCTGCTCATGGTGCCGGGCGGCGGCTCAGCCATTCCCACCACGGAGGACAACATCCACGAGAAGCTCTACACCCTGGCCATGCGCGGCAATGAAGTGTTCCGCCATGCCGTGGCTCACATGAAGGATTCTGCGCTTTCCCTGATACACCGCACAGGTATCAAGCCGGAGGAGGTCAACGTCGTCATCCCCCACCAGGCCAATCTGCGTATCATCAACGCCGTGGCTGAGCGACTGGGTATCCCGGTAGACCGCGTTTTCATCAACCTGCAGAAATACGGCAACACCTCAGGAGCAGCCTGCGCCATCGCGCTGGATGAAGCTATCCGCAGTGGCAAAGCCCGGAAGGGCGACATCGTCCTCATGGTCACATTCGGAGCAGGGCTCACCTGGAGCTCGGCAGCTATTCGCCTCTGATGATGCGGCTCTGACCGTACCCCCTCATTCCCACCGCAGCCCGACAAACAGTCCAGCTGCGGTGTTTTACCAAACAGAAATTCACCAGAAACAACACATATCATGGAACCGTACAGCATTAAGAATCCGTTCCCGTCCACCGTGGTGGACGTCCGCCCCGTCACCAAACCCGGCAGCGCCAAAGAGACCATCCATGTCGACTACTGTCTGGAAGGCTCCGGTCTCAGCTACGTGACCGGTGATGCTCTGGGAGTCATCCCCAACAATGACCCGGAGCTGGTCGATGCCCTGATCGCCGCCCTCGGACTGAGCGCCGCTGATGAGGTCACCCTGCCCGATGGCAGCACCGCCACGCTCCGCGATGCCCTCATCACCACCTACGATATCACCAACCTCAAGAAGGGCACACTGACTAAGTGGAATGCCGTCGCCAACAGCGAAAAGTTGGCGGCTATCCTGGCCGATAAAGATGCTCTGAAAGATTTCATCTGGGGACGCGACCTGCTGGATCTGGCCACCGATGAAGAGATGAAAGCCGACTTCACCGATGCTGCCGCCTTCGTCGGTATCCTGGGCAAGATGAACGCTCGTCTGTATTCCATCGCCAGCAGCCCCGATGCCGTACCCGGTCAGGTGTCGCTGTGCGTGGGTGCCGTGCGCTATACGAGCAACGGGCGCGACCGCAAGGGTGTGTGCTCGACCTTCATGGCTGACCGCCTCAAAGCCGGCGACAAAGTCAAGGTATTCGTCCACAGCAACAAGAACTTCCGCCTCCCCGAAGACGGTGCCACCCCCATCATCATGGTAGGTCCCGGCACGGGCATCGCCCCCTTCCGTGCCTTCTGGCAGCAGCGTGTGGCAGACAATGCCACCGGCCCCATGTGGCTGTTCTTCGGCAACCCCTACAAGGCAACCGATGGTTGCTACGAAGAGGAAATCTCCCCGCTGGTGGAGAGCGGCAAACTCAAGCTCTCCGTTGCCTGGAGCCGCGATCAGGCCTACAAGATTTACGTGCAGAACCTCATGGAGGAGGCCGGCGAGGAAATCTGGCAGTGGCTGGAACAGGGAGCTGCCTTCTACATGTGCGGCGATGCCAATCGCATGGCCAAGGATGTCGAGAAAGCCCTGCTTGCCATCATCTCGAAGTACGGTAACCGCTCCGAAGAGGAAGCTGCCGCTTACCTGGCCGACATGAAGGCCGCCAAGCGCTACCAGAAAGACGTCTACTGATATCCGGCGCAGGCCTGATACCTGAATACAGAGAAGCTCCTGATGTCACCGACGGCACCGGGAGCTTTTCCTATCTGTCGCAAGAGCGGCACACTACGCAGCCTTAATTCCACATATAGGACTGGCGATAGTCCGCAAGTCGATCCCCGCAATACAGCTCAAGCCGCCAGCTGAGCACATCGCCGTTTTTCTGACGCTCGGGGCCCGAGAAGAAGAAGCGGGTCTTGCGGTAGCCGGCAGAGGAGCGAGGCTCCTTGTACTCTACCGTCCGGGTCAGCACCTGTGAGCCCGTCAGCGCCTGCGTGTAGTGCATCACGATACGAACCGGCTGCTGCGGCTCCGCATCATACCAGTTCAGGAAGTAGTAATCGCCCAGGCGGTTTTTCATCTCCTTACTGGAGAGTGCCCCGAAAAACACATACTGAGCATTGGCTTGCAGCGGGCTCACCTCCCAATCCATGCCGGGCAGAGAAGTCGTCTTCACCGGCAAATCCGACACCTCGCAGATTCGCACGGTCTGCGTGCAGGCGGGCAACATCGTCAGACAAAGGAAAGCAGAAGAGAGCAAGCAGTTTCTCATGCCTCTATTCAATACTATATGCGGCACTTTGTCAACTCCATTTCTTCACAGAAAAACGAGATATCAGAGTCACTGAGACGATGAACTGCGCGCAATGGCCGAAATATTCCTGAATATGCGACATCTGCGCACCGGGGGCGGCTCTGTATTCTTGACATCCGGCATAAAATAATGCAGAATATGCACAGCGTTTTCCGACATTGAATATCGTGGTTATGAAAAAGCAAGTGATTTATACAGCCGCCCTCGCGTCCACCGCACTGGTTTTCTCCGCCTGTTTTGAAAAAGAGCCGGAGGTGGTCAAACCTGCCGAAGTTCAGGAGCCGGCCAAGCCGACCCCGCCCGCACAGCCGACGGACGAGGAAATCCGCCAGCTGATTCTTGAGCAGATACCGGCGAGCGAGCGCGCCACGGCTGGTACGCTCAGCTGCGATGCTCCGTCCAAAAATGACGATGGCAGCCTCAGCATCACCGCGCATCTGACCATGATTGTCAAGGAAAACCTCTACACCCGAGAAACGGCACCCGAAGCATTCAACCAGGAGCGACAGGCTGTCAATGAGGCTGCGAACAATGCCATGAAGCCCGAATCCGTCTATCTGCTGCAGATTGGAGCCGACACCTCCATGCTCAGCGAGGAAGACCGCAAGGCCAAGGCACTGCCCGCAGACCTGCAGACCGCACTTAACGAACTCAAGGAACTGGCTGACACCTCCGTGTTCCGCAAGACGGTGGAAGCCGGCAAGGAGATTCCGATCTCTGTCAGTTTCCATGCCACATACAAGGAAAACGCCTGGAGCTACGACAACATCGTGCTCGATAATGCCAATCTGCTGGCGCTGGATGCCCTCACCCCCGAAACCGCTCTCAATGCCGACACGGATAACATCCTGACCCCGGAGTTTGAAGAAGCCCGCAAGCAGCTGATCCGGGAGAAATGCGATGCCTTCAACAACAACACCAAACCCTACATCCTGAGCCGCGAGGAAGCCGCCCGTGCCACGCTGACGCAGAAGCTCGCGCAGATCGAAGAGGAAGCCCGCCGCGAAAAGGAGATTCAGGACAAAGCCGCTGCAGAAAAAGCCCGCTGGATCAACGCCTGCAGCACCGCGCTGGCCGATGGTAATGAGTTCTCCGGCGAATGGGTACGCGGCGACCACTTCGGTGAGCTGACGCTCCAGATTCAACAGGCCAAGGTGATGGACGACAATTCCATCCAGTTCATCGGGTCTATCTACGACACTAAGCTGCCGGAGGCGAATCTCGACGTCGAGGGACGCTGCGATCTGGCACCCACGGAACAGGGTGCCCGTATCAACATCAGCATCTACGATGGTCAGTACGACCCCGCTCAACCCACTGCCGAAGTCTACGACGCCAAGGATGGTCAGCTGGTTCTCTACCTCAATCAGGAAGGCAAACTGAGTGGTGTCATGACCTGCGCGGTCTGGGGCACGGAGTCCGAAAAGGCCTTCCAGATTAAGCTCACTCCCCGTAAGAAGTGATGTACGAGCAATACGCCCACCTGTACGACAGGCTCCCGCTGAGCGGCACGGGAATCGCGATGGGGTGTATCCTGATACTGCTGCATCTGGCAGCCATCGTCTGCCCCGATACGGTGAAGGGGCTGATGAACCGAACCCACCTGCGCCCACAGTGGGGAGCGCTGCTTATGAGTATTGATTTCCTGTGGATTGCGCTCCTCCTGCTCGATGCAGACTGGAACCCGCTCTGCATGCCGCTCTTTTTCTTCGAGCCTTTTCGCCACCTGCTGCTGTTTGCGTGCCCGGTGGTCTGCTGGGTACTCTGCACCAAATCGACAGATCATCTCTTTGCGCGGGCTCTGGGGCTGTTTCTGCTGCTGCTGGCTCTCGTCCCGCTGAGCGCAGCGTTCCTGAAAGACCCGGTGACCCGTCTGCTGATACCCATCTGGTGGTATCCGGTTCTGACCGTGGCGATGGTATGGATCGTCAAGCCGTACCTGCTGCGCGACTGGGCAGCGGCTATAACAGCTCGCCCACTTCTGTTCAAGGCAGCCTCCTGGGCGGGATTGGCCTACGCCGCCGCCATACTGATCTGCGCCATTTGCTTCTGGTAACCACCGCGCTAGCTTTCACCACCTGTTGACATATGCTGGACAACTACACCTGCGATACGCTCTACACCGCAGACTATATCATCACCCAGAATGATTCGCGCGATATCATCGAGCATGGCGCCCTGGCCATAGCGGGCAACCAGATTCTGAGTGTGGGCCACGCCGATATCCTGACCATCCTGTATCCGGACGCCAGGCGGGTAGATCTGGGGCGCGCCGCCATCATGCCCGGTCTGATTAACAGCCACACCCATATTCCCATGAGTCTGCTGCGCGGATTCTCCGACGATAAAGCCCTCATGGACTGGCTCACGCAGGATATCTTCCCCCAGGAAGCCAAGCTCACGCCGGAGCTGGTAGAGCTGGGTTCTCTGTTCAGCCTGGCTGAGATGATTCGCAGCGGCACCACGGCTTTCTACGACATGTATATGCTGGAGCGCAGCGTGTTCCGCGCCGCCGATCGTCTGGGCATGCGAGCCGTCATCGGTGAGAGCATCACGCAGTACTTCCCCTCCCTCAGCTGCCGCGATGCCGAGGCCTACTTCGACCTGGTACGAGCCCAGGCATTCGAATGGATGAACCACCCCCGCATCCGCCAGGCAGTCGTACCGCATGCTCCCTACACGACCACCCCGGAGCTACTGCAACAGTGCTACGCCCTGGCAGAGGAAACCGGCTCCTTCTTCGGGATGCACCTGGCAGAGACCCGCAACGAAACCGAGACCTGCCTCAGCCGCTTCGGCAAGCGCCCCGTCGACTACTGCGCATCGCTGGGGCTTCTCTCGCCCATATCCACTTTCTTCCACCTCGTCGATGTGAACGAGGACGATATCGCCCAACTGGCAGACACCGGCAGCTGCGCGGTGCATAACCCCGCCTCCAACATGAAACTCGCCAGCGGCGTGGCGCCTGTTGAGGCCATGCTGAACCGAGGAGTCCGGGTGGGACTGGGAACCGACGGCCCCGCATCCAACAACGCGCAGAACATGATACGCGAGATGTACCTGGCCAGCCTGCTCCAGAAAGCACACCGGCTGAGCCCCACCGCCTGCCCCGCACAGACGGCGCTCGACATGGCCACGCGCGGTGGTGCCGCCGCACTGCATGACCCCTACCTCGGTACACTCGAACCGGGCATGCGCGCCGACTTCATCGCCCTGGACCTCAACGCCCCTAACATGCAGCCGGTGCACCACATCGTCTCCAATATCGTCTATGCCGCCACAGGGGCAGAAAACAGGCTCACCGTCGTGGATGGCAAAGAGCTGTACCGCGATGGCCGCTTCCTGACCTGCGATTACGATGCCCTGCTGTCAGAAATCCAACAGGCACGCATATGGGCGCAGAAATGATGCAAACGCCTCTGGCGCAGCTTCCTTTCGCTGCCATTGACTTCGAATCTGCCGGCTCAGCGCCGGGAGAGACGGATCAGCCGGTTCAGGTGGGTATCATCCGCGCAGAGAATCTGTTTGCCGACGATATAAGCAGCTTCGATTCCTACATCGCCTGCCGACGCCCCGTCCGATGGAGCGCCGCGCGCATCCACGGCATCACCACGGAGCGCCTGCGCGGAGCCCCGAACTTCGTGGATCTATGGCCCGCATTGCGCCGCATGCTCGAAGGCTGTGTCGTGGTGGGACACAACCCCTCCACGGAAATCCGCTTTCTGCGGGCATTTCCGGGGCATGGGTTCGGCCCCTGGCTCGATACCCTCGCACTCTCCAGACAAGCCATGCCCACCCTGGGCGACCACTCGCTGAGCAGTGTCTGCAACGCGCTGCGCATCACCACCGAGGTAGAGCGGCTGGTGCCGGGCAGGCGCTGGCACGATGCGCTCTTTGACGCCGCCGGCTCCCTGGCCACGCTCCGCGCCATCGTCCAGGGATTGGATATGGGGCAAACCACCCTGAATCGACTCACATTCGCCCTCCATCACGCCTGATTTTCATCTGCCATGACCGCCTCCCCCCTGCTCAGGGTCAGCCATCTCAGTGTTGAGTTCCACACACGCTCCGGCATCAACTACGCCGTGAACGATGTCAGCTTTGATTTACACGCCGGAGAAACCCTCGGGATTGTGGGCGAATCCGGTTCCGGCAAATCCGTCACCTGCTCCTCGCTGATGGGGCTGCTGCCCTCGCCGCCGGCGCGCATACCGGCTCATTCGCAAGCCATGTTTGACGGGCTCGACCTGCTGCACACGTCCGAAAGGCAGCTGAGCAAACTGCGAGGATGCTCCATTTCGATGATATTCCAGGATCCCATGACCAGCCTGAATCCCTGTATGACCATCGGTGAGCAGGTCGCCGAGCCGCTCATCATCCATCGGGGGCTCAGTCGGCGGGAAGCATATCAGCAAGCCATCGAAGAGCTGGCTCACACGGGGATTCCCGATGCAGCCAACCGGGCTCAGGCCTACCCCCACGAATTCTCCGGCGGGATGCGCCAGCGCGTCATGATTGCCATGGCTCTCATCACCCGCCCGCGCATCCTCATCGCTGATGAACCGACTACGGCTCTCGATGTCACCGTCCAGAAACAGGTACTGGATCTGCTGCGCGAGCGGCAGCAGGAACTGGGCACCGCGATTATCCTCATCACCCATGACCTCGGAGTTGTCCGCCAATACGCCCACCGCATCCAGGTCATGTACGCCGGCAGCATCATCGAGAGCGCCCCGACGGAAGAGCTGCTGAATCATCCCCGCCATGCCTACACCCGCTCGCTCATGGCCTCCATCCCCGCCGCCCATGCCAAGGGCACCCGCCTGAGTACCATCCCGGGGCTTCCACCCACTCTTCATGCCCCGGTGCAGGGCTGCGCCTTCCGCCCACGCAACATCATCGGCAACCCGGCTCTCTGTTCCACAGAGCACACGCCGGAATTGACCGAGATTACCCCCGGGCATTTCGTCCGCAACTGCCCGGGCTGTCTGTGTTGATTGCCCCCGCCGAAAAGCAGCGTGCTGTCTTCCGGGCAGGAAAACAGCACGACCTCCCGACAACAGGTCTGAGGGCATGAACAAATCCTCACGACAGCCGGTCAGGCGGGGGGTGACTATACAGCATTTTTAATGCTGACGTCAAGCTCAATCTCATTTTGTGGCGCCATTCCGGGCATCAGCTTCCCTACCCGGATGTCCCCATTTCGGTTATCTGACCTCAGGTTTATTCCATAAAGTTTTGTACTGTCAAGGCTTTCTCGAGCGTCAGCATTAAAAATGATGAGAAGTTTATGAAGAGACAACACGAACACCTGACAGCGAGTGCCTTACTGCGCCGAAGTCCCATCAGCCCCACCGATGCCGCTCGTATCGCCACCGAATGTATCGAGGAACTGGGCGAGCGAACGCGCGGCCTATCGCGGCGAGATTTACTACTGCTGATGCGGCGGTGCATCCGCGAGGGCTGCGAGGCCATCGCAGCAGGCGAAAATACCGTCACCTTTGAAGAAGCAGCTCGCCTGAGCATCGCGGCTCGCTCCGACCGCCGACCGACCACACTGCGTGATCTGCGGCATTTCGTGCGGCGTATGCTGCGGGTAGAGGGGATTGCCACGCTGCCGCTGCGCAAGATGACCTCAGCAGACTGCCGCCGGATACTCAACAGCGAGTTCGCCTCCAGCCCCAGCAGCTACAACAAAGCTCGTATCATCCTGCACGGCATCTTTGCCTTCGGTATCCGCCAGGAATGGGTCGATGCCAACCCCGTGAAACGCATTGATTCTCCCCGCATCACGGAAAAAACCATTCGGCCTCTGTCCGTCAAGCAAATCCGGCGTCTGTGGAACTCCACGGAGCGCCCCGAACATGCCCCGATGCGCCTTTCTCTGCACCTGATGCTCTACTGTGGTCTACGCCCCACAGAGGTACAGCGGCTTTCCACATCTGATATCAATTGGAAAGAGCAGACGATTACCATCCGCACCACCACATCCAAAACGGGAGGCGGCCGCATCGTCCCTCTGCGCGGTGCTCAGCATCTTCGCCGCACTGACCGCTGTATCCCGCGCAACTGGATTACGCGGTGGAAAAAGCTCCGCTGCGCAGCCGGTTTTGCCCACTCCTGGGTGCCGGATATCTGCCGCCATACCTTTGCCTCCTATCATGCGGCGCATTTCCGCAATCTGTCGGAACTGCAACTCGAAATGGGACACCGCGATACGACCCTGCTGCGCACCCGCTACGTCACCGCCACCTCACCCCACCAGGCAAAAATCTTCTGGGGCGCACACTGAACAGGCATTATTACGGTTATGTTGATTATTTATAAATTCGCTAAATAATTAATTAAAACGGAGCACAAGACAACAAGCAATTCACCATCAGGACAGAGAGAGGGATAGAGAGGAAACGTGCCGGAGAAGACGTTTGACAGGAGACGGCAGAAACTCTAGAGTGCAAGCAACACGATATGCATACCATCTACTACAGAACCGGCTTCGGAGACACAGATAAGAGCGGGATGCTGAGCCCGGCGGCAAGCGTCAGACTGCTGCAAGATTGTGCCATGTTTCAACTGGAGGGAGACGAGCATTTTCGACACTTCAGCACCAAATACAACATCGGCTGTTTTCTGGTATCGCGGCAGATTCAGTTCGAGCGCATGCCGCGCATGGGCGAGGAACTGCGCATCACCACCGGTATCTGCGCGTGTAAAAGCAGCTATGGGCAGCGCAACACCATCATCTACGACGAGTCCGATACCCCATGCGTCATCGCCACAGAGGTGGGAGCCTTTGTCCATCGCGTGACGGGGGCTCCCTATGCCCTGCCCCCCGGCGCATACGCTGATATTGTGGATTGTGAGCCCTACCCCATGGACTACGAGTCACGCAAAATCACCATTCCGTCAGAGCTCACCTTTACCGAACTGGAGAGGACGAAAGTCTACGACTCCTATCTGGATTCGAACCGACATCTGAATGCCGTACAGGGGCTGCAGCTGGTCATGAAGCACGTCGACTTCGCCTACCGGAAGCTACGCGGCAACTATCGAAACCAGGCAACCCTGGGGGAAACGCTCATCATCGACGGCGCCGCCGTTGGCGACCAGCACCGTATCCTGCGCCTCCACAATGGCGAAGGCAAGATATTCACCACCCACGAATTCAAAGTCTGAGCGTGACACATCAATTCCTGGAGTCGCAGTGCGGGCACACATTCTCATCGCGAGGAGATGCCAACAGGTAGCGATAGCCGCAGATTCGACAGGTGATATGCGTACGGGCGCGGCGGATGCGGCGCCATTTGGCCACCAGCTGCACCGGCACGAAGATAAGCACCAGCAACAGCAGCCCGAGCAGCATCAGAGCCAGAAAAAACTCTGCGGGAGTCAGCGGGGGGATGCTCACGGCTGCACCTCCTCTCCCTCAGGAGCAGTCGGCTCTGCCTCCGGCTCAGTCTGTATCGGCGTCTCGGGCGGAAGAGCCAGCAGCTTCTCGGCTGAAATCACGGCCGAATCAGGCACAACCGGCAAAATCGCCACGGCCGGAGCCATGCGCAGCTGAGCCTCACGGCGCAGCGGCATATAGCGCGCTGCCGAGTCCTCCAGGAACTCCGGGTCAGCCACCAAGGGCAGCTGCAGCGGCAGCGGACTGCCCTGGCGCACCATGTAATTGGTGAAATCATCATTGCGGTGATAGACCGCCCCCTCGCCGCGCGGGCGCTGAGGAGCCTGCATTTTCACCGGCACCACCCACAGCAATACCCCGACGACGATGAACGCAAGCATCAGAAACAGGGGCAGACAGCCCCGGATGTGACGTCCATGCAGGGAGTGATAAATCAGGCTGTTTTTCTCGTCACCGTTCATTTATCCAGAGCCGGTACTGCTGCATGGCTGCAGCTGAATCCGCGCGTCAGCACCATATCCGTCAGCTTCTGTACAGTACCGGAAGAGACGGCCTTATCGAACACGAGCACCACATTGACACGCTTCGGGATATCAGTCGCTGCCGCCCAGTCGTCCAGCAGCGCAGCAAAACCGGGCACCCCCTCCTGCACCAGCATGGAGCCATCGTAAATGCGCGGTTCATCACCCGCTGCGACGGAGACGATGTGTGCCGTATCGCGGTCATAGCGTCCCATGACGAAATGTGACTCTGCCGGACTCACCCGACACCCGTAGCGTGGCACCAGATGGTTGGTAAGCAGGACACAGACACACAGCAGCACAAACAGATTGGCCCCGGTGAGCACCAGAATGGATGCTCCACCATTTGTCAGACCTGAACGAACCTTGCGCATGAGATATCAGGGGGGGGGACTTGGTGTTGTCGGGACCTCGGGCTTATTCCTTCTCCGGCTCTTCCGGCGGAGTCAGCGAACAGCATGCTCGGCGGGGGCGAGCCGATTCCTCTGCAGCCTTGGCGGCATCGCGGGCATCACAGATGATATACACACACTCCAGCCCGGCGCGAGCTACCTTGTTGATAATACGGCGGGCACGTGAGGCCAGATACATATAGAACAGGTACGTGGGCACCGAAAGCGCTATCCCCATGGCCGAAAGCATCAGCGCCTGCTGCAGTGTGGCTGCCACCAGAGGCGGAGCAGCCGCTCCGTCAGTCACGCCGGGCTGCTCGTAGAACGCCACCAGCGCCAGTAGTGTACCCAGAATACCAAGCATAGGCATCACCGTGGCGCATGCCTGCAGGGTGCGGATATTGCGCTCCACGCGGTATACCTCCATATCGGCAGCCTCCAGCGCGATATCGCGCAGCTCCCCACGCTCCAGGCGAGGACGGCTCAGCACGGCCTCCACCACGCGAGCCATGGGGCCGGGCAGTTCACGAGCCTCGTGCAGCGCCTCATCGTACTGCCCTGAACGCAGCAGTGAGGAAAGCCCGCGCAGGAAATCACCGGAGTTGATATTCACCCGGTGGTAGTAGAACAAACGCTCCGCCACCACTGCCAGAGACAGCGCGGCAAAAAGCATGATGAGCCAGAATATCGGCCCCATGGTGGCTATCATTTCGCTCATAGTCTTATATTCGGTTGGTAAATTGTGAGTAGAGAGGAGATGGAGAGAGGAACGATGCGGGTACTGCGCTCAGTCGCAATACCCGCATGGGCGAAGGTTATGATTTAACCGGCGTGATGCTCTCGGCCCCGAAGTAGGGCACGAGCGCAGCCGGGATTTTCACCGAACCGTCAGGCTGCTGACACTGCTCCAGCAGCGCGACATAGAGACGCGGCAGAGCCGTACCTGAGCCATTGAGCGTGTAGGGCACACGGATACGACCGTCGGCATCCTTGTAGCGCAGTTTCATGCGACGCGCCTGATAATCGGTGAAGCAGGAGCAGCTCGACACCTCCAGGAACTTGCCCTGCCCCGGAGCCCAGACTTCGATATCGTAAGTCTTGGCGGAAGAGAAGCCCACATCACCCGTGCACAGCTCAATCACGCGATAGTGCAGCCCCAGCTTCTGCAAGATGCTCTCGGCATGGCTTGTCAGCTTCTCCAGCTCCGAAAAGCCGTCTTCCGGGCGGCAGATTTCCACCAGCTCCACCTTGTCGAACTGGTGCACACGAATCATCCCCTTGTTCTCGCGACCGGCCGAGCCGGCCTCGCGGCGGAAGCAGGGCGTATAGGCCGTCATCTTGATGGGCAGCTCGGACTCTCGGACAATCTGGTCGCGGCAGAGGTTAGTCACCGGCACCTCAGCCGTGGGCACCAGGAACATGCTGTTTTCCTCAAGCCCGTACATATCTTCCTCGAACTTAGGCAGCTGACCCGTGCCATACATGCAATCACGCTTCACGATGAAAGGAACGCCCACCTCCTGGTAACCGTTCTCCTGCGTCTGGGTATCGAGCAGGAAATTGATGAGTGCGCGTTCCAGGCGGGCACCAAGACCGCGATAGACGATGAAGCCGGAACCGGAGATACGGGCGGCATCCTCAAAGTTGATCAGCCCCAGTGAGGTACCCAGCGCCACGTGATCCTTCGGCTCTGCAATCTCAGGAGCCGCACCCCAGCGGCGAATCTCAGGATTGGCTGAGTCATCACTACCCACCGGAGCAGCATCATGCGGCATGTTGGGGATGGAAAGCAGCAGTGATTCCTGCTCTTCAGATGCAGCAGAGGCCACCGCATCCAGTTCCTTGATGCGGTCACCGACCTCACCCATGCGTTTCTTGAGAGCCTCAGCCTCATCGCGACGCCCCTCTTTCATCATCTGGCCGATGAGCTTTGAAGTACTGTTACGCTCCTGGGAGAGAGTCTGCTTCTCCGTCTCGGCATTACGGCGCCTGACATCACACTCCAGCACCTTGTCTACAAGCATCCAGTGATCGCCGCCGCGCAGGCGGACTCGTTCCTTGACATATTCAGGTTTTTCCCTGACAACTCGGATATCCAGCATAACAAAAGTATTGTACTCTATTACGGCTCGGATTCAAGCGGAAAGTGCGTTTACCGGTCACAAAATCACACGCTTACCCCAAAAGATTGGAGCCATGCGTATTTGCGAATGACGATATCAACGTTCGCAGCGCTGACGCGCAGGGTCCCGGCAGCGTCGGGCGAGCAACGCAGGCATCACCCCACATCACGCAAACGGGTGCAGACAAAAAAAAGGCTCCCTTTCTGGAGGGAACCTTTTCTGAAAAATTGCCGCAAGCAGCGTTGAATTGCTTACTTGGCGCGGTAGTACTGGTAGTGAACGCGCTCGTCGATGGCAAGAGCCTCGCGAACCGTGCGGATAACGGTGGGCTCAGCCTCAAAGGCGAAGAGCATGTACTGACCGAACTTCAGGTGGTCAGACTCATAAGCGAACTCACGACGACCCACGTTGGTAACGCCGGAAATCTTGGCGCCGGCAGCCTCAAGCTGCTGCGTCATGGCGGCGGTCAGCTCATCGAGGGTGGCAGAGCCCTTCATGTTCAGAACGATCAGTGCTTCGTACTTTCTCATAACTATCTGTTGTGTAAAATGACTTGCTTGCGCAGTTGCGGTGGCATAGGATGCACCTTTTTGGCACAGATTGCAAGCCTAAAGTGTGTTTTGGCGAAAAAAAACGTATTTTCTTTTCTCTTCTCCCTCTGAAAGGAGGCATAAAAAACCCCGGCCGCCAAAAAAAACGACCGGGGAGAACGAAAAGCATTCTCTGCCTCATCAGATGAGCTTGAGGCGCACCAGATCCTGCGTATCAATCAGGCCGACGGGTTTCTTGTCGGCATCGAGTACCACGAGGTCATCGATACGACGGTCACGCAGCGCCTTCACGGCTACGATGGCGAGCTTATCAGCCTCCACGTAGACGGGATTCTTCGTCATGATATCGCGTACAGGCTGCGTACCGCAGGACGGCTCCTTCTGGTAAGCACGGGCGAAATCACCATGGGTAAACACGCCGGCAAGGGAACCATCCTCGTGTACCAGGATACAGGCACCCACACGAGCCGTGGACATAGCGATGATACAATCCATGATGGTGGAAGCCTCCGGCAGCTTGGCGAACTCCGTACGCATGATATCGCTGATACGAGTCAGAAGAGCACGACCAAGGGAGCCACCGGGATGACTGCGGGCGAAATCTTCCTTAGTGAAGTTCTGCGCTTCCAGCAGAGCCATGGCCAGAGCATCACCCATCACCAGCATGGCCGTAGAGGATGAGGTGGGCGCCAGATTCAGCGGGTCGGCCTCGCGCTCCACGTGCGTGTTGAGCACTACATCAGAGAGCTGAGCCAGCGTGGAGTTCGGTTTGCCGGTCATACCGATGATAGAGATATCGAAGCGCTTGAGGAAGGGCATGAGAGTCAGCAGCTCAGCCGTCTCACCGGAGTAGGACATGGCGATGCAGGCATCACCATCCTGCACGATACCGAGGTCCCCGTGCAGCGCGTTCATGGTATCGAGCACCACGGAGGGAGCACCGGTCGAAGTAAGAGTAGCGGCAATCTTATCGCCGATGAGGCCGCTCTTACCAACGCCGACGATGATAATTTTGTGGCCGGAGTTAATAGCCTTACGCATGGCCTCTACAGCCTCATCGAAAGAGTTATCAAGCTCATTGCCGATGATTTTGAGTGCCTCGATTTCGTCCTCAAATACCTTTTTACCGCGGATGATGTGACTGATCATGATAGTAGTATGTAAAAAACTGTTTCAGTGCTTTCAGTCTAGCACAAGGGACAGACTCCTGCAACGAAAAAAAGATATTACATATACGAAAAGCGGCAAAAGTGGCTCAAAAAGGCAGCATCCCCTGCTCCGGCCCGCCGCGCCGCCGCCGCTCGGGCGGCGGTTCACTGCTGAGCTTGAGCTGCAGCCAGCTCATCAGCAGCTCCACGACTGCCGCCTGTTCTTCCGCGCTGAGTGCCCTGCCCTGCGGGATTCGGTGCCACTTTTCCAGACAGCTGCGGCAGCAACAGCCGCAGGCATGTTGTGCCTTGAACACGGGGTGTCCGCGCATGGGGGTCTGTCGGCCGTCATGCTGCGGCATCGCCGGCGCCAGCCGCTGCCGCACAAAATCAGCTGCATGCTCACGGATGCGCTCCATACCCACTCGCCGGATATAGGCGACATCTGCCACCGAAAGCCGGAAGCGGCGGCGAAAGTCGGACTGCATCAGCTCAGGCAGACGGCGTATCATCGGCTGAAAAGACGGAACCGCCGAGCCATGTCAGCACCGGCGGTTCCGAAGATGATGTGCGTATCAGTCGCAGAACAATCAGTTGTTCACACGACCCAGGTAGGTACCGTCTTCCGTCTTCACGGAAATACGCTGACCGGGGTTGATGAACAGAGGCACCTGCACCACCAGACCGGTGGTCATCGTGGCGCTCTTGTACACATTGTTGGCGGAATTACCCTTCACACCCTCGGGAGCCTCAGCCACCTCCATGGTGATAGCGGCGGGCAGCTCGATGGAGCAGACGATTTCATCGGTGAAGAGAAGAACGTAGGTCTCACCCTCGATGAGGTAATCCTTGACGGGCTCAACGATGTCCTCGCTCACGCACACGTCCTCGTAGGTCTCCGTGTTGAGGAAGTGGTAGCCCATGCCGTCCACGTAGGAGAACTCCATCTCCTCACGGCTGAGCATCACACCTTCAAGGAAGTCGTTGGAGGTAAGGCGCAGATTGTAATCCTTCTTGGTAGCGATGCTGCGGATGGTCATCTGCACATAGGAGGCCATGCGAGGGGGAGTCTTGAGCTGGCTCTCACGCACAACGCAGATATCGCCGTTGTAGTTCACGGCGTGACCCTTGCGAAGCTGAATAACAGGAACTTTTGCCATAGCGCGCGGAGCCTAGCAGAGCACTTGACTTTAGTCAAGCTTTTTCTCATCATCAGGCACAAAAAAAATGACTCAACCCGGTCGCTCTAAGCATTTGCCCCTCATACCACGAGAGACAGTTCCGAGTGCGGGAAACATTCAGGGGCGCCCTTTCTGCGGCGCCCCTGTGATCATCATCGGCTGTGGATATTGAGCATCTGCGCGTACGTGGGCACCGGCCAGAGGTCTGCATCCACGATGGCTTCGAGCGCATCGACCGTCTCTCTGGCCGACTCCATGGCAGCACACATATCGGCCGTACTACCGGAGGCTATGGCGGCCTCGAGCGCAGCCACCTTGTCCGGCAGGATATCGTAGAGCGTCCCCACCGATTCGGCCTTGCTGATAGCCGCCTTGAGACCGGTCGTCAGTCCGGCGGCCTTGATGGCGGCCACCGTGCCGCAAATCTGGGTCATCTGCTCAGCGATGGCGGGCAGATAAATCGTCTGCAGCATCGTCAGGCAGGTCTTGGCTTCGATATCGATAATCTTCTCGTAGTTCTCCACCTGGATTTCCTTGCGAGCCAGCAACTCTGCACGGGAAAGCACGCCATACTTCTCCATGAGTTCCAGCGCTGCGGGGGAGGAGAGGATCTCCAGCGCCTCCGGGGTGCTCTTGATGTTGGGCAGACCACGGCGAGCGGCTTCCTCCACCCATTCCTCGGAGTAGCCGTTGCCATTGAAGATGACACGGTCGTGGCGGGTGACGATATCCTTGAGCAGCGCGGAAACCACGGAATTGAACTCCGGCTTGCCGGCATAGGGCTCCAGGTAGGTGGCCACTTCGTCGAGCGTCTCAGCCATCATGGTGTTGAGCACAGCCATGGGCCAGGCGCAGGTCTGAGAGGAACCGACGGCGCGGAACTCGAACTTGTTGCCGGTAAAGGCAAAGGGCGAGGTGCGGTTGCGGTCGGTAGTATCCTTCGGCAACTCCGGCAGGATATCCACCCCCAGCTCCATCATGGTCTTGCTGCAAGAGCTCTTGGCGCCACCATGCTTGATCTGCTCGATGATGTTGGTGAGGTCATCGCCCAGGAAGATAGAGATGATGGCGGGCGGGGCTTCCTGCGCACCGAGGCGGTGATCATTACCGGCCTTGGCAGTGGAAGCACGCAGCAGGGCTGCATGGCGATCTACCGCCTGGATGACGCAGGCCAGGAAAGTGAGGAAGAGAATGTTGCTGTGCGGAGTCTTACCCGGGCTGAACAACGAGCCAAGCTCCGGGGTGGAAAGCGACCAGTTATTGTGCTTGCCGGAGCCGTTCACACAGGCATAGGGTTTCTCGTGCAGCAGACAGACAAGATTATACTTGAGCGCCTGGCGCTGCAGGATATCCATAATCATGACGTTGTGATCTACCGCCACATTGTTGGGTTCGAAGAGCGGAGCCAGCTCGAACTGACCGGGAGCCACCTCGTTGTGGCGGGTCTTGGCCGGCACCCCCAGCACCCAGAGGGCATGGTCAACGGAGTTCATGAACTCCAGCACGCGCTCCTTGATGGAGCCGAAGTAGTGATCCTCCATCTGCTGATGCTTGGGCGGCAGACAGCCGAAGAGCGTGCGTCCGGTCTCGATGAGATCCATACGCTGCTGGTACAAATCACGATCCACGAGGAAATACTCCTGCTCTGCCCCCAGGTTCACGTCCACATAGCTGGGATTCACGCCAAAGCAGTTCAGCAGGCGCGTGGCCTGACGGCTTACAGCCGCCATGGAACGCAGCAGCGGGGTCTTCTTGTCCAACGCCTCACCCGTGTATGAGCAGAACGCCGTGGGGATACACAGCGTGGCCGTGTTGGCCGTGCGCTTGATGAAGGCAGGGCTGGTCGGATCCCACGCCGTGTAGCCGCGCGCCTCGAAGGTGGCGCGGATACCGCCGGAGGGGAACGACGAGGCATCCGGCTCGGCCTGGATGAGGTTCTTGCCGGTAAACTCGCAGATCATGCCGCCCTTGCCATCAGGCTCCACAAAGGAATCATGCTTCTCAGCCGTGGCATCCGTGAGCGGGTGGAACCAGTGGGTGTAGTGCGTAGCACCCTTGGAAAGCGCCCATTGCTTCATCGCCTGCGCCACCTCATCCGCAATGCTGGTATCGAGCTTGCCCCCCTTGCGGACGGTAAGCATCATCTTGCTGAATGCGCTCTTGGAGAGATATTTCTCCATAGCTTTGACGCCGAAGGTATCGCTGCCGTACAGAGCCTCGAGAGCCTCCACTGAGTCGGTTATCGTATGGGTTTCCATAACGTGATGTTTCGATGATGATAAACGATGAAGCAAGGTATCACCACACACCCTGCGCGGGTATTATAACGGATTTTTTCGCACATAGCAAACCTCTTTTCGCGCCCGGAAAGCGATTTTCACTCATTTTCAGCCACAGGAAGTGCTCAGCTCCCCCCATTCTGCCGATGGAGCCACTCTGAGCACCGGATGCAACAAAATAAAAATTGACATACGCAGCCGCAATTGCTACCCTGCGAATATGAAGCTGACCACCCGTATACTGTCCGCGCTCTGTGCCGTTGCCGTCCTTGTCTCTGCGCTACCCGCAGCCGCACAGGCTCCGGGAAAGGCTCCCGCCAAGGCATCAGCCAGAAAAAAGCCACTGACGCAGATGCAGCAGGCTTTCAGGGGCGTGAATTGGGCCACCGACAAGAAGCCCAACCTGCGCGCCAAGTACTACATCTACCTGATGTCGGCCAGCTGGTGCGGTCCCTGCCAAGCCCTGATGCCCCGTATCGTCGAGGCGTACAAGACTGACATGAAGGAAGGAAAGTATGTAGAGGTGATTCTCACCGCCTGCGAGCAGACGCGTGATGGCGTGCCTGCCTATCTGGAAAAATACGGTGCAGGCTTCCCCGGCATCCACATCTCCGCTCCCGATGTGGCCAAATTCGTAGGCTACGACAGAAACGACATGAAGAAGGGTATCCCCTTCGTGACCATCTGCGACAACGAGGGGAACGTGCTGGCCAAGGGGCACAACGCATTCAATACCTGGAAAGAGGTCATCAAGCAGGATCGCGAGGCCAGGAAAGCGGGCAAAAAATAAACTGCGTCGGCATACGCTCCTCGCCAATGCTGCGGCCTCTGACTACCCGGCAGGCTCCCCCGTCTCCGGGACGGGGGAATCTACGGTCGTCAGACGGTTTGTCCAAAGCAAAGCGTCAGCCATCGTTCATCATGCGAGCAGGGTGAGCGAAACATTGCGCCTTGGCGAACCGCCGCCCCGTTCGGGGTTCTACCAGACATTTTTCGCAGCACGAAAGGAGCCGTCTGTTGACAAGCACGGGGGAACGTGACAGAATAGCCGCATGCTCCGCCACGCCTTACTTGCCCGACTGAACGAAATGGCAGACCCTGCTTACCGGGAATTTGCCACGCGATTGATACCCGGAGAGACCAGGTTGCTGGGCGTACGGCTGCCGATGCTGCGCCGACTGGCACAGGCGCAGGCGCGCGCTCACGGTCTTTCCCTGCTTGCCGTGCCGGTAGCCGAGGACGCGACATTTGAGGAGATACTGCTGCGCGCCATGCTGCCCGCCTATGCGGACGGTATCTCGCTCGAAGAGCGGCTCCGCTATCTGCAGCAGGAGCAGCCCAATCTCAACAACTGGAGTCTCTGTGACTCCACCTGCGCCACCTGCCATTTCGTACGCGACCATAAGGAGGCAATCTTCCGCTGGTTGCAGCCCTTCCTGCACGCGGAGCAGGAATTCACCGTGCGGTTCGGAGTCGTCATGCTCAACCATTACTATGCGGCTGATGCACGCTGGGCGCCGCACGTCATCAAAGCCCTGCGGGAAGTGCCGCAGCATGCCTACTACGCCGCCATGGCCGTGGCCTGGTGCGCCTGCACCCTGCTGACCTCGCGGATAGACCTACGCGATGACATCGGTCTGGAACTCATCGCCCCCGATTACCTGCCGGAGTATACACGCAGGCTTCTGCTCAGAAAGTTACGCGAATCGCAGAAAAAGTGGAGCAGAGATAAAATCTATTGACGCATCTCGGAGTCTGTGGCAGAATGACAGCATGGACAATACCCCAATTCCCCCGCCTCCGGCAGTCGCCCCGTCCCCGCGTCCGGGCAACTATCTTCCGCTCGCCATCATCGCCACGCTCTGCTGCTGTCCTCCGACCGGTGTCGTTGCCATCGTTTATGGCAGCCGGGTTGACCCGTTGTATAACGGCGGCCAGGTACAGGAGGCGCAGGACGCTTCTAAAAAATCACTCATCTGGAGCGTCGTTTCCATCGTCCTGATGCTCGTGCTGGTCCTGCTGTACTCTGCCATTTCCGCTGCCGCCTATCCCGTCATCCAGGCCGAGATGGAGAAGCAGATGAAGAGCCACTCCGCCCTCTACACCGAACTGATGGAGCAGGAAGAGTAACTCTTCCCCCGCCATGTCCTGTTTCTTCGCCTGGCTGTGGAGATTGGCACCGCCGCTACTCCTGCTCGTACTGGCGGCAGGGATGCTGTGGTTCCCGCAGCAGCTCTCGGAGCTGGTGGGCACCCTCTCTCCCGGCTGTATCTTCCGCAAACTCACCGGACTGGAATGCCCCGGCTGCGGCGGCACACGCGCCCTCCGCGCCCTCATCAGCGGAGACATCGGGGCGGCGATGGGCTACAACCCCTTCATCATCGCCGCCCTTCCCATCCTGCTGATTGAGTACCTGCGCAGCTGGTGGAGCTATCTTCACCACGCCGATGCCCCCATCGCCCGCAGCCGTGCATACTGTATCCTGCTGCAACTCTTTGCCGCCGCTACCATCCTCTGGTTCATCGGCCGGAACCTCGTGTGAACATTGGTACGCGCCAGCTTTCACGGGGGGCGCAAGCTCCTTGTACTCACTCATCACTTCGCCCATGTCATATTCCGCCGGAATAAGGTTTTGACTTTCAGGCCGGGCTTGAGTACAATGCAGGGCGATGAGTACGGCCTTTGTTCCTGAAGATTATTTTGCACGCTACAGTGTGCCGGAGATTTTCGGCGCGGGTGAGACGTGCGAAGTGGATTTGGGCTGCGGCGACGGCGGCTTTCTGCTGGCGATGGCAGAGCACTATCCGACGACTCGCTTTCTGGGGGTAGAGAGACTGCTGGGGCGCATCCGCAAAGTGTGCAACGAGAGCGAGCGCCGCGGGCTGACCAACGTGCGCGGGCTGCGGGTGGAGAGCCGCTATTTCCTGGAATGGCTCATTGCCCCGGGCAGCATCAGCCGCCTGCACTACCTCTTCCCCGACCCCTGGCCCAAGGAAAAACACCACAAGAACCGCCTGGTGCAGGATTCATTCATCCCCGTGCTGCACCGCGCTCTGGCACCCGGTGGCGAGGTATTGTTCAAGACCGATCACGAGGAATACTTCATCTGGGTATGCGAGCGCATGGATGCCTCGCCGCTCTTCCGTCGCGAGGAGTGGAACGCCCCGTTCTACCCGAAAACCGACTTCCAGAAACAATGGGAAGCCATGGGTAAGCCCATCTTCTCTGCCCGCTACGTCCGCAACGATGTCGTTTGAACTCCATACCACCGACCCCAGCGGCGCTCGTCTGGGCACGCTGCACCTCCCCCACGGGGATGTACCCACGCCGATTTTCATGCCCGTCGGCACGCAGGGTACAGTCAAGACCCTGCACCCGGAAGACCTGGAAGCTCTGGGCGCACAGATTATCCTGGGCAACACCTACCACCTCTGCCTGCGGCCGGGCGATGAAGCCATCCGTGACCTCGGCGGGCTGCACCGCTTCACCGGATGGAACCGCCCCATGCTCACCGATTCCGGCGGCTTCCAGGTGTGGAGCCTGGCACGACTGCGCAAGATTACGGAGGAGGGAGTGCGCTTCTGCAACCATATCGACGGTGCGTATATGATGCTTTCCCCGGAGCGCAGCATGGAGATACAGGCCAATCTGGGCAGCGATATCGCCATGCTCTTCGATGAATGCCCGCCCTACCCCTGCGACCGCAAGTATGCCGAAAAATCGCTGGGACTGACGCTCCGCTGGGCTAAGCGCTGCAAGGCGTGGATAGACGAACACCAGCCCCGCAGCGGCGACGGTCTGCAGCAGCACTTCGGCATTGTGCAGGGCTCCGTCTATGCCGACCTGCGCCGCCGCTGTGCAGAGGAGCTGGCAGAAATGGATTTCGACGGCTATGCCATCGGTGGTGTATCCGTGGGTGAACCGGAAGAGGAGATGCTGCGAGCTATTGAAAACGCCACCCCCTGGCTACCGCAGAATAAGGCTCGCTATGCCATGGGACTGGGTACGCCCGCCCAGATTCTCGAGATGATTGAGCGCGGGGTGGACATGTTTGACTGCGTGATGCCCACACGGCTGGCTCGCCACGGCATCGCCATGACCCCGGACGGACCCATCCATATCAAGAACAAGCGCTGGGAGAAGGACGATTCCCCGCTGGATCCGGAGGGTCACCCGCATGTCACCCGCTTCAGCAAGGCTGCTATTCGCCATTTCTTCCGCGCGGGAGAGATGCTCGCGCTGCGCGTGCTCTCCTTCCAGAATCTTCACTTCTATCTGCGGCTCGTGGCGCAAGCGCGAAGCGCCATCGCAGCCGGTGAATTCGCTGCCTTCAAACGCAGCACCATCGCGCGTTACCAAGCAAACGAAATACCATCATGAACAGCATCGTATTGGCACAGGCCGCCCAGCAGGCTCAGGGCGGAGGTTGGGACATGTTGATTACCATCGGTCTCTTCTTCGTCATCATCTACTTCATCGTCATCCGCCCGCAGCGCAAGCAGCAGAAGGAGCTCAAGGAGCGTCAGGATGCCCTCAAGATTGGTGACGAAGTCATCACCAACAGCGGTATCTACGGTACGGTACGTGCCGTCAAGGATGATACCATCAAGCTGGAAATCGCCACCGGCACCATCATCAAGATTGCCAAGTCCTGCATCGTGCAGACACAAGCCCCCGCTACTACGGAGAGCAAGTAAATAAGAAAGTACGAGTTACGGATTACGACGTACTGAGTTGAAATTCGTAACTCGTCATTCCCCCATGTTTCCGGTCTACACCAGCGACGATATCGTTGCATTGGCCGCAGACTCCCGCATCCGGCTGGGGGTCATCGGCAACCCGATAGCACACTCCAAATCCCCGCAGATGCAGCAGGCTGCGCTGGATGCTGACGGCAGGGAGTATACCTACGTGCGACTACTGGCCGGAGCGGAAGAAGGGTGCTTCGACGCTCTGCTGCAGCTGCTGGCAGAGCGAGGATTCATCGGCGCCAACGTCACCGTGCCGTTCAAGAAAAAAGCCTTTGCCGCAGCCACCCGGACAGATGCCCTTGCCGGCCTCAGCGGCGCCGCCAATACTCTGGTGCGCCGCGAGGACGGCTGGCACGGCTACAACACAGACGGCCCCGGCTTTGAACGCGCCATACAGGAGCTCAGCGGCCGAACTCTCCGGGAACAGCGCATCGTCATCCTCGGAGCCTGCGGTGGCGCCGGCTCAGCTCTCTGCTGTCAGTGTGTCCTCTCCGGCTGCCGACACCTTACGCTGGTCAATCGCCCTCGCCCTGAGCTGCAGCAGCTGCTCTGCCATCTGACCCCACATAGTGAGGGCGACATACAGGCACTCACCTTTGATTCTCCTGATGTCCGCTCAGCGGTGGAGTCAGCTGAACTCATTGTAAATGCAACCAGTCTGGGGCTGCATACCGGCGATCCTCTGCCACTGGATGTCGACCGATTGCACCCGGGGCAGATAGTATATGATATCGTCACCCACACCACCCCTCTGCAAGCCGCCGCCACAGAGCGGGGCTGCACCGTCTCCGACGGTCTCGGTATGCTGCTGTGGCAGGGTGCCTACGCCTACCGCCACTGGTTCGGTGAATTGCCGGACGTTGAGCGGATGCGCCAGGCACTGTCGGGGTGCTGATTCAGTCGCGTATCCCCTTATAGCGCCACGGCTTAAAGCCTCGGTAGGTGGTAAACGCAGACCTGGGGTACACCATTTCAAAACAACGCCACTCCGGAATGCCGGCTGCCTCAATGGCGCGATAGTGCGTGCGCTCGGCATTCTCCCACCGCACAAAAATCTGCACATGCTCGCCGGGGCGCAGCAGGACATCGCCCGGTTGCAGCTCGCTCACCCGCGCCAACGGCTCGCAAATGGACGGCAGCTGGCGCGTGGAATACGGCCGGGGCAGCCCCCAGCAGCGCGAGACCAGCCCGGAGCAATCAATCCCCGCCGCATAGCGGCTCACGCAGGCATCACCCCCACGTACCTTGTCTGACGAGGCATAATCCCCGGCATACACCGGCTCTGCCCCGCGCAGACGCTCCAGAAACTGCTGAGGTGTATCAAAACCTCCCCATTTGTATGGCATGCCGACATTTTCGCCAACTTTCCACCAGAAACCCTTCCGGCGGTCGGTTTCAGGGCAGGCATCGGGCGTATCCACTCGCTGACCATCGGCATCAGCCCCGTGCAGCGACAGCTCAGCGCGCCCCTGCCACCGCAGCGATGTATACTCACGTGCCCGGGCTATCACCTCAGCCCGCGTAATCGTCGCGCCCCCCGGCCCGGCAGGCTCAGCACACCCCGCAAGCCCGAGCACGAGCACCGGCAGAAGCAGCAGAAGGGCTCTCATCCCTCGATTTTGTGAACTTGAGCCACACCACCCCGCACGGCATCGATAACTACCCGGTCACCGGGCACCAGCCCTGCCTTATCCGCAGCAGCGATGGCAATGACGTGATCCTCCCAGCGCACGCAGAGATTATCACCCTCACCCAACACCGTGGCAGGAGTGCCCCCGATTTCTTCTGTGGATTCACGCGGGGCATTGCGCAACACCCAGCCCATGAATACTCGCCGCACACACTGCACCCAGAGCGTGTAGTACAGTGTACAGGCCAGCGCCAGAAATCCGAGAAACACCAGCACCGACCACTGCCACGGCGCACCCACCAGCCAGGTACCCCAGGCGGCGAAAACCACCAGTGCTACCCACGACAGGAACTCCGTATTGATAAAGATATCCAGCACCAGCAGGGTGATGGCCACCGCCAGCATAATATGCAGGAACGTACCGTTATCAATCCCTGCAAGACTCTCTGCAAGCATCATCTCCATCATACACTCCTTATTTCTTGAGATCCATCACTGAGGGCACGCTATTGGGCAGATATACCTGCGAGGCCGGGTTGGAGGTGATGGTGGCATAGCCCTCCAGTGCCTGACGGTTCATCAACACTTTGGCTGCTGCATCTGCCCCCACGACAGCGGCTATACGCTGCAAATAGTCAGCCTCAGCCTCTGCCGCCAGCCGCATCGCCTCCGCTGCACCCTGAGCCCGCAGGATGGCCGCCTGTCTCTCCGACTCTGCCAGTCGTACCCTGGCCGTACTCTCACCCTCCGCTTTCAGGGCAATGGAGCGGCTCACACGCTCGGCTTCCATCTGCCGCAGCATGGCTTCGCGCGTCTCAGCATCGGTCGTGAGCTCCTTGATTTCAATCGAGGTGATGCTGATACCCCAGCGGGATGCTGTCGCCGCGACAGACACCGATACCTTCTCTGAGATTTCCGATCTGGCAGAGAGAATCTCATCCAGATTACGCCCGCCGATAAGAGAGCGCAGCTCATTGAGCACCAGTTCTATCAGCGACTGGTGAAGGTTCTGCACCTCATAGACTGCCTTGATGGCATCCATGATGCGCCAGCGGATGATGCAGTTGACCTGCATCGTGGCATTGTCCTTGGTGATACAGGAGCGGGGATTGGTATCCAACAGCTGCTCCGTCTGCTCGATGTAGATACCCCGTTTGTTGGTATTCTCCCCCCAAGATGCTGATACATCCTTGATACTCTGTAAAAACGGAATATAGAACTGCAAACCGCTCTTTCGGACAGAAGTCGGCTTACCGAACATCTCAACAATGGCACAATGCCCCTGGGGTACAACGAAAATGAACATGATGAATCTATCTGTTTGTGGGTTCGGGTGCATTATATTATTTTCTCCCCCCACAAAGCAAGAGGAAAAAGCAAATCCGGTGCGGCTTTCTACCTTGACACCTCATTCCCCCCTTCGTATACTTCTCTCCGTATGGGATGTGTAGAAGCAATTGTTGCAGGAGCTGTCTTTCTTGCACTGGTCAGCACGCTCATCTTTGGTATCCATGCATACGCCGAACATCTCGCCTACTGGGTACGGCGCCGACGCCAGCGCCGTCACCCTGCTGATGACTGGGAACGCGCCTATGCTACCCCTGAACCGGCGCTTCTGGCCACGCTGACGCAGCAACAGCTTGAGCAGAACCTCCACGAGCTCAGCCTCGCGGTGGAAAGTATCAGCGGCACAAAGGAGCAACTGACCAGCTACGTGTTCCACCCTGAGCAGGGAAAGCAGTTCAGCATGGAGTTCCTGCTCTCACCCCGAGGCGGAGTAGGCTGCGTCTGGATGGAGGATATCTGGAGCCATCACCGGCTGGGCTTCACGGAAGGCGAGCTGCGCCGGATATGCCGGCAATACGGTCTGGACGCCGAATACGACTCCATGGTCAGCGCCGCGCTGAGCGATGTCACCACCGGGCTGCTCATCCGGCATCGGGAGCAGCTGCTCCTCTACCCCCACCTGCTGGCAGAAAGCTTCGCCACAAGCCCCTTCGCGCCTCTGGCAAAAAACAGGTGAAAAGCAGCGGTGGCAGACGTGCTTTTTGCTTGCAGCAAAGCGGCGGTCATGCTACAGTATGGGGTAGCATGAAAGTTATCACTATTTACGGCAGCAAGAGCGACCTTCCCTTCATGGAACCCGCACGTACCTACTTCCGGGAAAACAATGTTGAACACGAGGAGGTTATCTACTCCGCTCACCGTGATTTACCTGCGCTCATCGACTACCTGAAGGAGCTCGAGACCGCCGGCACCAAGGCTGTACTGCTCTGCGTGGCGGGTCTCTCGGCCGCGCTCCCCGGGGTAGTGGTGATGAATACGGAACTGCCGGTCATCGGCGTGCCGGTGCCCTGTGGACCGCTCAACGGGGTGGACGCCCTGCTGGCCATCTCGCAGCTGCCCGGCGGCGTACCGGCCACGACGGTCGGGCTGCATAAAAAGACCCCGGTGAACGCCGCCATGGCTGCCCACCGTATCATCAAACTGGCAGAATAAAACTCACCCCCACTGCCATGCCGACTATTGGCAAAGATGCGATCGATGCCGCTCTGGACAACTGGGCAGAGCGCATCGCCGTCGGTCGCTCATCGCAAGGCGGAGAACTGGCTCTCATCGGCCTTATCAGCCATGGGGATATCCTGGCACAGCGGCTGATTCAGAGGCTGGAAGCCCGCGGTATCTATGCCCGCTACGGCGCACTGGATATCTCGCTCTACCGCGATGACTTCGACATGAAGCAGAGCAAGCCCGCGCTGCGCTCATCCTATCTTCCCTTCTCCACGGATGGGCTCCATATCATTCTGGTGGATGACGTCGTACAGACCGGGCGCACCGTACGGGCTGCGCTCAACGCCCTCTTCGAGTACGGCCGCCCCGCAAGCGTGCAGCTCCACTGCCTGACTGACCGGGGGGGCCGCGAATTACCCATCAGCCCCGATTACAGCGCCCTGAGGATAGACGCCCCGAGCACTGCCAAGGTGACGCTGCACCTGCAGGAGACGGACGGCTGCGACGAGATTATTTACCCCTGATGTTACCCATCGTTTCATGAACCCGCGAAAAGATTTACTCACCATTGGGTCACTGAGCACCGAGGAAATCAACACCATCCTCGACAGTGCCACGGCCATGAAGGATATCTTCACCAAAAGCGTGAAGAAAGTACCGGCGCTGAAAGGCAAGTCGGTGCTTACGCTCTTCTACGAACCGAGCACCCGCACCCGTTCTTCATTCGAAGTGGCGGCGCATCGTCTCTCTGCCGATGTCACGACCTTCACCGTTTCCACCTCATCCGTCGTCAAGGGTGAAAGCGTACACGATACCATCGACACGCTCATGAGCATGAAGATGGATTATATCATTGTACGACACAAACACAGCGGTATCCCGGCCGTCATCGCCCGCCACTGCAAGGCTGCCGTCATCAATGCCGGCGACGGCGCCCACGCGCACCCCAGCCAGGCCTTCCTGGATGCCTTCACCATCCGCGAGAAATACGGCGAGGTCGCAGGACGCCGCGTCGTCATCATCGGCGATATCCTGCACAGCCGCGTGGCTCGCTCCACCAGCTGTATTCTCAAGCGTTTGGGCGCAGAGGTGGCCTATATGGGGCCCGGCCCGCTGGTACCGCTGCAGAAGCATACCGGTATCCCCCGCTTCACGAACTGGGATCAGATTTTCGAATGGCGCCCCGACGTCATCTACCTGCTGCGAGTTCAGAACGAACGTATGGATGCGCCCTTCTTCCCCGCCGGCGACTACCACCAGGCATTCGGCGTCACCGAGGAGCGGCTGGAGCGGATTGATGATCTGAACCTCTCAATCATGCACCCCGGCCCCGTCAACCGCGGTGTGGAAATATGCGATGCAGCCATGGACTATCGCAACACCCTCATCAACGACCAGGTAGAAAACGGCATAGCCGCCCGCATGAGCATCCTCTACCATCTCACCCCCCAAACTCAGAACAATGACTAACACCTATATTCTCAACGCCACCTGGGCACCTACCGGCGAGAAGTGCGATATCTGCCTCGGACCGGGAAAAAGCAGCAGCTTTGAGAAGCTGGGGGGGCTGCGCACCTGCGATGCCGAGATTCAGCCCGCCGGGTCGATGAGTGCTCCCGATGGCGCACGCCGTATCGATGCCACCGGCAAGCTGGTCATGCCCGCGCTCTTTGACCTGCACGCCAAGGTAGAGGTACCGGGGCGCAGCAAGCGCGAATCCGTCAGCCGCACCGGACAGGCTGCCGCCCAGGGCGGCGTATGGGGGATGCTGGTCATACCCACGCGCGGCTTCATGTTTGACAACTACGCGACGCTTGACAGCTTCAACGACGCCGTCACGCAGCGCTCAGCCACGGAGATGCTGCCGGCAGGTACCATCTCACTGGGGGCACAGGGAGCCCAGCAGGCGCCGTACAATACCCTCTCTGCCAGAGGGGTGAATATTCTGACCGATGGCGATCGAGTGCCGGACAACCTGCTGATGCTGCACCGAGCCATGAAATACGCAGCAGAGCTCAACCTGACCTTCGCCATCCGGGGCGATGTCCCCGCGCTCACGGCCAACACCTATATGCACCCCGGCTCCACCTCCTATGCGCTGGGGCTGCACGGCACGCCTGCCTGCGCTGAGGAAATCGGTATCGAAACCCTGCTGCGTCTGGCCGAAGATACCGGAGCCAGGCTCCACATCCAGACGGTCAGTACGGCCGAGGGCGTGGAAAGCATCCGCCGCGCCAAGGCACGCGGGCAAGCCGTCACAGCCGAGGTCGCCCTGCACCACCTGCTCTACACTCATGAAAACGTAGGCGACTACGACACGACCTTCAAGGTCACGCCGCCGCTGCGTGAGCGAAGCGACTGCGAGGCACTGCTGGCCGGAGTCAAAGACGGCACCATCGACTGCATCGTTACCGACCACACCCCCTGCACGCCCTTTGATAAAAAACAGGACTTCATCAGTGCGCCGCAGGGGATGACGGCGCTGGACACCTTCCTCCCGGCGCTCTACACGCACCTGGTAAAACCGGGCAAGCTGAGCTGGGCAGAACTGGTACAAGCCTGCTGTGTGGCACCGCTGAGTATCGCCGAGCCTCAGGATAGCGAGAGCGATACCGACGCCAGCGTACCGCTGCTCCTGTTCGACCCGGAGCCGGAATACACCGTCACACCCGACCACATCGTCTGCGGCACAATGAACAACCCGCAAATCGGTACCACTCTCTGCGGCTCCGTCACCCTGCCGCTTCAGTAAACATAACCTCTACACTCACTCTCTCCCTCATATGGTTATCTATATCGTCAGCGACGGCAAAAAAGGGCACCTCTCGCAGACTCGCGGGCTGGCCAACGCTCTGCTGGAACAGGCTAAGCTGAAAGCTCCCTCCGTTGAGCACAGCTGCCACGAAGTGGATATCACCGGCAAAAGCTGGCTGAGCAAGCTCTTCTACAAAGGCAAAGACCTGGACTACCCCCGCCCGCACCTCATCCTCTGTGCCGGCCACAGTACCCACCTGGCAGCACTCAGTCTGGCCCGCCACCTGCGATGCCTCTGCATGGTCTGCATGAAGCCCAGTCTGCCCACGGGCATGTTTGACCTGTGCATCCTGCCCCGCCATGATTTACCTACGGGCAACACCACGGCTCCGGGTATCTTCACCACCAACGGTGCTATCAATGGTATACGCCCCCGCCCGGATGTACCCAAGACGGAAACGCTGATTCTCATCGGCGGCCCCAGCAAGAGCTACAAATGGGAGGAAGAAACCATCATCACCCAGCTGAGCACCATCGCCCGCCACAACAACACCCCCATGGTGCTGACGACCTCCCGCCGCACTCCGGCCGACTTTGCAAAAGACGTCGCCACCGCCTGCCCCAGTATCCGCGTCGTGCCGGTAGAGCAGACCGGCCCCGACTGGGTCGCGGAGCACCTGGCTAAGGCGGCTCAGGTATGGGTCACGCAGGACAGCGTTTCCATGGTGTACGAGGCGCTCTCCAGCGGGGCTCCGGTAGGTATCATCGAGATGCCGGCCAAGGAGGGTCCGCACAAGCCCGATGCATCACGAATCGCTCGTGGCCTCAATATGCTGATCAACGATGGCAGCGTCTGCCGCTTCACCAAATGGGCGAAGACCCACAGTCTACCCTGCTCTGCGCAGGAATTCAACGAGGCAGGACGCACGGCCGCTTACATTCTGGAACACTTCCCCAAACTGTTGCCATGAAGGTGATGCATCTGCTGCCATCGCTCTCCTCGGGCGGCGTTGAACAAGTTGTCCTGGAGCTCTGCCAGGGGCTCTGTGCCCGCGGCGTGGAGAACACCGTCGTCTCCGCAGGCGGAGCCATGGTGGCGGCAGTTGAAGCTGCGGGGGCCCGTCACATCTGTCGCCCCATCGGCAGGAAAAGCCTCTTCACCCTCATGCAGGTAGGCAGGATGGCTCGACTGCTGAAAACCGAAAAGCCGGATATCCTGCATCTGCACTCCCGAGTGCCCGCCTGGGTGGGGCACCTGGCCGTCAAGCGCCTGCCACGCGCCCAGCGTCCGGCGATTGTCTCTTCATTCCACGGGTTCCACTCGGTCAACGCCTATTCCGGCATCATGGCACGAGGCGACTGCGTCATCGCCGTCTCAGCGTGCATGAAAGCTCATATTCTGGAGAATTACCCCTACACGCCCGAGCAGAAAATCACCGTCATTCCGAATTCGGTGGATCAGTCACTCAATTTTCCCGGTTACACGCCGAGCAGCGCATGGCTCAGCAAGTGGCTGAGTGACTACCCCGAACTGCGCGGCAAATACACCCTGTGTCTGCCCGGGCGTATCACCCGGCTGAAAGGCGCCATGCATCTGCCCGAATTACTGCAGCAACTGCACTCTCGTGGTATCCCGGCACATGCTGTCATCGTTGGCGAGACCAAGAAGGGCAAGGAAGCGTTCAAGGAGGAAGTGAGACAGGCTCTGCGCGATGCCGGTGTGGAGCAGCATACGACCTGGATCGGGCACCGCAGTGACCTGCGAGATGTGCTCAGCAGCTGCGATGTGACCCTCTCCCTCACGCTGCAGCCGGAATCTTTCGGCAAAACCACGCTGGAAGCTCTCGCTCTCGGTAAAGCCGTGGCGGGCTATGAGCACGGCGGCGTCGGTGAACAACTGAGTATCCTGCTGCCGGAGGGCAAGGTTCCCACCGGTGATATCGGAGCCATGGCGGCTCTGCTGGAGCGCTGGTATCGGGAGGGCACCCCCACCCCGCTCCCGGTCGGAGCCCCCTATCGGCGCGATGATATGATTGATTTGCACCTGAGCACCTACGAGCGTCTCGTATCCAAGGCATGAGTATCCTGCACTACAGCCCCGGACTACGCCCCGGCAGTATCAGCCAACTGGCAGCTGACCTGGCAGCGGGGCTCCAGGATGCAGGCTTCAGCAACATCGTCGTTTCTCCCTCCAATGAGCTGGTCGGCCCGCTGACAGCGGCCGGAGTACGCCACTGCAGTGCGCAGGAGGTCAGCATATTCTCCCTGTGGCGGGAAGTCAAGCGCCTGCGACGCCACATCATCCGCGAGCAGGCTTCCGTCGTACTGGCCTATGGCCCGGCGGCTGCACGCACGGCCTTACTGGCCTGTCGCAAATTCCCGATGGCGGAACGCCCCAAACTGGTCACAGTATTGACCGGATTTCCCCGAGGGGTGCTCCGCACACGAGCACTGCGCCACTGCGATGTGCTCGTCTCCATCTCCAAGTTTCTGCGTAGTGAGGTCACGAAACGATTTGCGCTGCCAAGCAGCTGCAGTATATGGTCGATTCCCTACGGAATACACGAGGTACACTGCCACCCTCAATATCACCCGACACCGGAGTGGGAAGAGAACTGGGCACGCAACTATGCGCGCCCGGACAGTGAACTGACTATCTGTGTCCCCTGCCCGCTCAGCCCCATACACGGGCTGGAACTGTTGCCATCCATCATCACCGGACTCAGGGCTCAGGGGATTACCCCTCACGTTTACATAGCAGGTGACACGGCAACCGCAGACCGCAGATGGCTCAGCAGCCTGCGCCACCAATTTGAGCAGGAGGGGGTCGAATCAGCCATCACCTGGCTGGGGCTGCGGAATGACCTGCGCGATATCCTCAGCTCCTGCGACCTCACACTGTCGCTGGCTCTTGCGCCGGCCAGCCACGACAGGGCGGTGCTCGAAGCCCTGGCTCTGGGGCGGCTCGTCATCGCGTTTGACCACGGTGCGGTCGGCGAGATGCTCGACACCTTCCTGCCGGAAGGTCGAGTCAGACCGGGGGATGCGGCGGGCATCATCGACACCATCACCCAGTGGGTTACCCTCCGCCCCGACACCCTCACCGCTGTCCCTTATCCTTATCGATTCCAGGATACCGTGCGCAGTTTTTCCGAGCTCTGTACGGCGCTGAATGCCAGGACCGAAGCCAAAGCATGAAGCGAGCCAGCCCCCGGTGTGGCTGCTGCCCGGAAACGGCAATATCCCCACCTCATCCGAAGACAAGGTGGGGCCTTGGCTGTAGTCGTTTCCGTACGTTATCAGAAGTCACACTGCAGACCGACGTTGCCGGCCACACCGGCGCGATCCGGCCCCAGACGCCCGAAAACCCCGGCCTGTACCACCCAGTCATTCGGCATCGGCATGGAGAGGTCAAAGCCCAGCTGCCCGTAGAAGGGTTCGCGCTTCATTGAACTGACGCGAGAGGACTCGCCCATGAAGGTCTGCTTACCGGAGGCCCGATGCTCGGAGAACTCTACCACACCGGCCAGTGAAGTGGTCAGCGTAGCGTCCTCCCACCCGGAGACGATATTGAAATCACAGGCCATACGCCCACCGATACCAATCTGCAGCAGGTTCTGGTCATCGAAGCTCGATGCTATCTCGTGCGGTCCGATGGACTCATGCAATGAATCATAGTGCGAGAAGCCGTAGTTAATCATCATGAACGGCGTCGCCACGGTACGTTCATTAATTCTGTAATCACGGCTCAGCTCATAGCCCAGGTTGATAGAGTGGGCATCGGCTCCGCCGGAGGTGGAACCCAACCAGTCAAATCCGCGCCCGGTACTGATATCGTGGATACCTACGCCAACACTCATCCGGTGGTTCCAGCAGCCCGTGCGCATGGCGGCGTACATATCGATGAAATAAGTATCGTTGTCCATGCGGGCGCCGGCCGTTCGGGATATCGACTCCTCATAACCGAAGGCAATACCGACGAGCGAATTGCAGCAAAGCTGACGATCCAGCCCCAGCAGCAGTCCCTGGAACGAACGGGCATAGTCTGCCGGATGCGCAGCATCGCCGGCGAAACGATTGTAACCACCGACATACGACATCCAGAACGAATCTCGCTCCTCCGGCATCACTTTATTACCGATTTTATCGCTCGAACAGGGGGTCGGCATATGGATACGAGAGCGCAGCGTGTCCAGGTGATAGCTCGTGCCATCCAGCACCGACATCGGCACCAGTGTGACGGACGACGCAGGGGTCATCGCATGCACAGATCCGGCCGTTCCCGCTACGGCTACAACAGCTACCGCAGACAGGCGGCGCCACAACGACGTTATGTTTGATTTCATGGGGTATATTTATTTTTTACTTATCCGAATCAGCCACGCATCGCAGCTCATTCCTGCACGCATCATACAGATTCATCACTCCCGGAGCAATGACTATTAGATACCATCGGTCAAACGGTTATTGTGCCGCAGCAGCGGTGGACACAGCCCGGCATTGACAAAAGAGCCCGGATGCGTCACAATACCCCCACACCAATCCGATGATTACCTTCACCAACCTCTCCAGAACTGCCGAAATAGGCTCCAACTGCTATATGCTCGATATGGATGGAGTCCGCATCGTGCTGGACTCCGGTATGCACCCGAAAAAAGAAGGCCACGAAGCCCAGCCGGACTTCAGCCTCATCGGGGCAGCCACACCGGATACCATCTTTGTGACCCACGCGCATCTGGATCACATCGGGACTCTCCCGGTACTGCAGGACAAACACCCCTCAGCCGAGGTCATCATGACTGATGCCACTGCCACCGTAGGACTGGCCATGCTGCACAACTCCGTCAACGTCATGACCGCCAAGCGCCTGCAGGAAGGCATCATCGAATATCCCTTCTACACCCATCCGGAGCTGGATTATGCCGCCCGCTGCTGGATGCCCCGCCCCTACGGCTCACCTTTCCGCATCGGACGTCGGGGCGATGTCCTGGCCACACTGCACGATGCCGGGCATATCCTGGGTTCCTGCGGAGTGGAGCTGGAATCCGCCGACGGAACAACCATTCTCTATACCGGCGACGTCCAGTTCGACCACCAGACCATCATTCCCGGGGCACGATTCCCGGAAAGCGGCATTGATATCCTCATCATGGAGTGTACCCACGGGCTCAAGGAACGCCCGCAGCACTACACCCGCGCGTCCGAGATGCGCCGTTTCGCCGCCGCCATTCGCGAAACGCTGGAGAACGACGGAGCCGTCCTCATCCCCGTCTTTGCCCTGGGCAAGAGCCAGTGCCTGCTGCGGGAACTGGCCCGCTTCAAAGAACAGGGGCTCATCCCCGATGCGCCTCTCTACTTCGGCGGGCTGAGCGCCAAGGTCACCGCCATCTATGACAAGCTGGCAGACGAAACGCCGCGAATGGAGCCGGGACTTCGGCTGCGCGACATCACCGAGGTACACGGGCTCCCCAAACAGGGAAAAGCACCGCTCGTGGCCTCTCCGGGCAATATCTACCTGGTCTCCAGCGGCATGATGAGCGAGCATACGGTCTCTCACCAGATTGCCGAGCAGATTATCACCCACCCGAAAGATGCTATCCTCTTCGTGGGCTACAGCGACCCCGATTCTCCCGCAGGTAAAATCAAAGCCTGTCCCCCCGGAGAGCAGGTACGACTGCGCGAAAAAGGCGGGCAGGCCTACCCCCTCCGTTGCAGAGTAGAATCATTCGATTTCTCCGGCCACGCCACCCGCGAAGCTCTGGTAGACTACGCGCAGCGGCTGGCACCGCGCAAGGTGCTCCTGGTGCATGGTGACCCGGAGGCTATGGAGTGGATGCGTGCGGCCCTCACCGAGGTGCTGCCGGAGGCCGACATCCTCATCCCTCAGCCGGGCAAACCCTGTCGGCTGAACTAAGCGAATACCCCACGATTCTGCCATCATCTGCACGGGTCGGGGAGGAGGCACAAAAGTGCGTCATTCCCCCGAAAATACTTGCGTTTCGGGGGCTTTGCAAGTAAAATCGCGCGCATGACGAACGAGGAGACGAATAAGAAGGATTTCATCCGCGAGATGGTGGCAAAAGACCTGTCTGAGGGTTACTGCACCGTACCCATCACGCGCTTCCCTCCGGAGCCGAATGGCTACCTGCACATCGGCCATGCCAAGGCCATTTGCCTGGACTTCGGGCTGGCGCAGGAATACGCCCACCTCGGAGCCGTCTGCCATCTGCGTTTCGATGACACCAACCCCTGCAAGGAGGATATCGAGTTCGTCAACTCCATTCAGGAGGATATCCGCTGGCTGGGCTTCGACTGGGGTGAGCACCTGTACTGGGCTTCCAACATCTTTGATTTCTACTATGACTGCGCCGTTCATCTGATTAAAAACGGTCTGGCCTACGTGGATGAGCAGGACCGCGAAACCATGCGCCAGCAGCGCGGCGACCTCCGCACCCCCGGTACTCACTCCCCCTACCGCGACCGCTCCGTGGAGGAAAACCTCGCTCAGTTCGAGGCGATGAAAGAGGGCAAGTTTGCCGAAGGTGCCGCCGTGCTCCGCGCCAAAATCGACATGGCCAGCAGCAACATGAACATGCGCGACCCCGTCATCTACCGCATTTCCTACGACCACCACCACAACACCGGCAACAAGTGGTGCATCTATCCCATGTACGACTTCGCCCACCCGCTGGAGGACGCATGGGAGCACATCACCCACTCGCTCTGCACGCTGGAGTTCGAGAACCACCGCCCGCTCTACGAATGGGTCATTGATAACTGTCCCGTTCCCGCCAAGCCCAAGCAGCGCGAGTTCTCTCGCCTCAACATCACCTACACCGTCATGAGCAAGCGTAAGCTGCGCCAGATGGTGGAGGAAGGCTATGTGGCCGGCTGGGATGACCCCCGCATGCCCACCATCTGCGGCATGCGCCGCCGCGGCTACCCCGCACGCGCCATCGTGGACTTCTGCGAGGGCGTGGGTATCACCAAATTCAACGGCAACACCGATGTCGCACGACTGGAAAACGCCGTGCGCGGCGAGCTGAATGCCAACGCGGAGCGTCGTATGGCGGTTCTCAAGCCGCTCAAGCTCGTGCTCACCAACGTTCCCGCCGACTTTGAGGAAGAGGTAGAAGTCATCATCAACCCGGAAAAGCCGGAACTGGGCAACCGCAAGGTCACCCTCACCCGCGAGGTCTGGATTGACCGCGATGACTTCATGGTCGAACCGCCGAAGAAATACAAGCGCCTGAGCCCCGGGGCCTGTGTCCGCCTGCGCGGCGGCTACTGCATGATTTGCACCGGGTATGAGGCTGATGCCGAGGGCAACGTGACCGAGGTACGCGCCGAAATCATCCCCGGCACCATCGGTGCCAACCCGCCGGAAGGCATCAAGTGCAAGGGTGCCATCCACTGGGTATCAGCCAAATACGGCGTAAAAGCAGAGGTACGCCTCTATGACCGTCTGTTCAAGGATGAAGCCCCGGATGCCAACCCGGAGGGCTTCCTCGCCTCGCTGAATCAGGATTCCCTTACCGTCATCAGCGATGCCGTGGTGGAGCCGGCTCTGGCCGCCGCGCCCAATGAGTTCCTGTGCCAGTTCGAGCGCACGGGCTATTTCGTGGCCGACCGCTACGACCACAGCGCTGAGCATCCCGTGTTCAACCGGGCTGTCGGGCTGCGTGATTCCTGGGCAAAGATGAACAAGTGATTTCCCCTCCTCATGAAGCACATCGAATTCACAGCCACCAACGGCACGTTCGATATCAACGATTTCATCAATCGCTGCGATGCCGCCGCCATGGGCGAAGAACTCCCCCCGGCTCCCGCACCGGAGCCGGAAGAGGAAGATGCCCCCGCCTGCTCCGTACCGGTGGCTGACGGCACAGACCCCATCATCTACTCCCCTTTGGAGGAAGTGATTGAGGAGCTGCGCATGGGCAAGCTCATCCTCATGACGGATGACCCCCATCGTGAGAACGAGGTAGACCTGGTCTGCGCCGGTCAGTTCGCAACACCGCAGAACATCAACTTCATCGCCACGCATGCGCGTGGCCTCATCTGTGTGCCCATGGCGCATGAGCGTGTGGATTCCCTGGGGCTGCCCATGCAGGCTCAGCACAACACCGAAAAGCACCACACAGCCTTTACCGTAAGCGTGGATGCCAAAGAGGGTATCACGACCGGTATCAGTGCTTTTGAACGCTCCATCACCACAATTAAGCTGGCAGACCCGCGTTGCACACCGGATGATTTTGTGCAACCCGGCCACTGCTTCCCGCTGCGGGCAGTAGAGGGCGGTGTCATCCGCCGCGCCGGACACACCGAGGGTACCGTGGATTTGCTGCGCATCGCCGGTATGGAACCCGTGGGCGTATGCTGCGAAATCATGAAGGATGACGGCACCATGGCTCGACTGGGCGAAATGGGTGCCTTCCAGCGGAAATACGGACTGAAAGCCTGCTCGCTGGCTCAGATTATTGAGCACCGTCAGCACACGGAAAAACTCATCATCCGCGAAGAGGTCGTCAAGCTGCCCACCGATTTCGGTGAGTTTGACTGCTATTCCTACCACTCCAAAGTGGACGGCAAGACCCATCTGGCACTTGTGCATGGGGAAATCGACCCGGAAAAGCCTGTCCTCTGCCGCGTCCATAGCGAATGCCTCACGGGTGATGTCTTTGCCAGCCGCCGCTGCGACTGCGGCAGCCAGCTGCACGCCGCCATGCGCCGCGTGGCGCAGGAGGGCGGCGTCATCCTCTACCTGCGGCAGGAAGGCCGCGGTATCGGCCTGGCCGCCAAACTGCATGCCTACAAGCTGCAGGAACAAGGCTATGATACGGTTGATGCCAATGTCAAGCTCGGCTTTGCGCCGGATTTGCGCGACTACGGCGTCGGTGCCCAGATGCTGCGTGATCTGGGAGTGCGCCACCTGCGACTCCTCACCAACAACCCGCGTAAAATCGTGGGTCTGGCCGGTCATGGACTCGACATCGTGGAGCAGCTCCCCATCAATATCCCCGCTCACGACGACAACCGCCACTATCTCGAAACCAAACGCGACCGCATGGGTCACCTCATCTGAGAGGCTTCCGCCGACTGACCAACATTTAGGCGCGTATGTCTTAAAAGAACATTGCAGCGTCCCCACGCTGCGATACAATAAAAGAAAACCCCGATTTTCATGCCTGACAACGACAAGAAAACACCCCCGCCCCCCCAGCCCGGCTCCTCCCCGAACTGGGGATTGATGATTCTCATGACCGTCATCGCCGGTATCCTGCTCATTGCCTTCGCCTTTGATGGCTCCATGAGCAGCCCGGCACGCACCATCTCACTGGACGAATTCACACGCGACTACCGCAGCGGGCTGGTCGTCACTTCCGACCCCAAGCAGTTCCCTATCGAGGTAAGCTCCAACGATGCTTCCAGCAACAGCACCCTGACGGCCTACCTCTACCGCAAGGCTCCGCAATTCTCCACCGGCAAGTTCTACCTGCCCTTCACCGATTCGGACGAAATTCGCTCCCTCTGCAACCGCTTTGGCATCACTCTGACCACCCGCATGGATGCCTCTGCGCCCTCTCTCTCCGATGCTGAGCGCGTACGCTCTACCGATGACTTCGCCCGGCTGGGTGAGGAAGGTCGCATCATCATCGGTCAGGCCGGTCCCGTCATCTACGAAAACGGTAATCAGGGCGTCATCGTCGGTGAATACCGCAAGACTCCCGCGACCAAACTCACCGCCCGCGATGTAGAAATGGTGCGCGTGGAATTCAGCCGCATCTTCCAGGGCGACAAGGTGCGCGACCTGCTGGGCAACAACGTCATCTACAGCGTTGAGAGCAACACCTGGTCCGCCATCCTCATCAACGTTCTGCCCATCGCCATCGTTTTTCTGCTGCTCTTTTTCCTCTTCCGTGCCCAGAGCGGCGGCCCCGGCGGTGCCATGAAGTTCGCCCGCAGCCGCGCCCGCCTGCTTGACCCCTCCAAGAACAAAGTCACCTTCAAGGACGTAGCCGGCATCTCCGAGGCCAAGGAAGAAGTGTGGGAAATCGTCGAGTTCCTGCGCAATCCCAAGAAGTTCCGCAATCTCGGTGGTACCATACCCAAGGGGGTCCTCATGGTCGGCCCCCCCGGCACGGGTAAGACCCTGCTGGCACGCGCCATTGCCGGCGAGGCTGATGTCCCCTTCTACACCATTTCCGGCTCCGACTTCGTGGAAATGTTTGTGGGCGTGGGTGCCAGCCGCGTGCGCGACATGTTTGCCGAGGCAAAGAAACACTCCCCCTGCCTCATCTTCATCGATGAAATTGACGCCGTAGGGCGCCACCGCGGCCACGGCGTGGGTGGTGGTCACGATGAGCGTGAGCAGACGCTCAATGCCCTGCTGGTGGAGATGGACGGCTTCACCGCTAACGAGAACGTCATCGTCATCGCCGCCACCAACCGAGTGGACGTGCTCGACCCCGCCCTGCTCCGCCCCGGCCGCTTTGACCGCCAGGTCACCGTCAACCTGCCGGATGCCGCCGGGCGTGAGCAGATTCTCCGCGTACACGCCCGCAAGGTCAAGCTCGACCCCGCCGTGGACCTCGGCCCCATCGCCCGTGCCACCACCGGATTCTCCGGGGCAGAGCTCGCTAACGTGGTGAATGAGGCCGCCCTCATTGCCGCCCGCCGCAACCAGCAGACCGTGCAGCAGGCCGACCTGGAGGAAGCCCGCGAAAAGGTACGCTGGGGACGCGAGCGCCGCTCCCTGGAAATCACGGACAAGGAGAAGTACAACACCGCTATCCATGAAGCGGGCCACGCCATCTGCCTGCTCAAGACGGACCTCTCCAAGACCCTCCCGCTGCACAAGGTCACCATCATCCCCCGCGGCCCGGCTCTGGGTGTCACCATGATGCTGCCGGAGGAAGACCAGCACAGCGAATACCGCAGTGAAATGCTTGATTACATCGTCGTCACCATGGGCGGACGCTGCGCAGAGCAAGTCGTCTTCGGCGACTACTCCGGCGGAGCCCGCGGCGACATCCACCAGGCCACGTCTGTGGCTCGCAAGATGGTCTGTGTGTACGGCATGAGCGACAAGCTCGGTCCCGTGGAATACGGCTCCAACCACAGCGAGGTCTTCCTGGCACGCGATATCTCCCAGAGCACCCGCAACTTCTCTGAGCATACCGCCCGTGTCATTGATGAGGAAATTCACCGCATCGTTACGGAGAACTACAACCGCGCCATGAGCATCCTGACGGAAAACAAGGAACGTCTCCTGCTCATTGCAGATAAACTCATTGAGTTCGAAACCCTCAGCGGCAAGCAGGTGAAAGAACTGCTGGAAACCGGCGAGATGACCGACCCGCCTCTGCGCCAGCTCCCCCCTGAAATCCCCGCAGAGCCGGATGCTCCCACTGACCTCCAGACTCCCAACGATGAACCTCCTGCCGCCACCCCGGCAACGGAGGAAGAGAAACAAGCGTAAATCAACCACACACCTCTGAAACACATGACCAGCAAGGATCTCGCATTCGCCTGCGCCAAAGCCGCAGATGATGCCAAAGCCACCAACATCGCCGTGTACGACCTGCGCGGCACCTCCTCCATCACCGATTTCGCCATCGTGTGCACCGCTACCTCCGTCCCCCACCTCCGCGCCGTCCTGCGCGATGTGGACAAGGAAATAGGCGAACAGTACAATCTGGAGCCCATCTATGCCGAGCGCACCCCCAATGCCCTCTGGTCCGTGCTCGACTACATCGATGTCATGGTTCACGTCATGGCCGACGAAGTCCGCGATTTCTACAATCTGGAAGAATTCTGGAAACCCGAAAACCGCATCGACTGGGCTCCCGAAGCCTGATACACACCCCTTTTCTCCAAGCCCGCCTGTCCGGCGGGCTTTTTTTGTGCAATTCGGAATAACCTCCCCCGGGCACTCGCAGCGGCTCTTCCTCATTTCTTGCTTTTTTTTCGTTTCCGCTGCATGATGGGTACATCCCGGCGGCATCGGTGTCGCCGGGTCAGGTGACGGGAAAGCACCTCGCTCCTTTCCCTATTTATTGTTCCGGCAGTGAAAGATTGATCGGTCGATAAATGGGAAGTTGTAGGGAAGTACGATTGACGAATGACGAAGTACGAATGAAAAGTTCGCTGCGCTGCGCGCAGATGGTTTCAACTAACGCTAAGCGTCCTTCATCGTTCATCATGCGAGCAGAGCGAGCGGAATATTGAGCCCGTATGGGCGGCATAATCGTAGCGAGACCCGTCAGGGCCTCGTAGAAGACAAAGAGAATGCTGAGCCCGCGAAAGCGGGCGGTATAAAGCGATGTTCTATATGGAGACAACGCTTTATGCCGCCCTATCGCCTGCGCTCAGGGCTCCTTTATTTTTGTGCATAACGAGGGGCTCCGCCGCTACGCGTCTCCGCCCCTTCGCTACGATTATACCGCCCTCCGGGCTCAAAATTCCTCGGGCTTTCTGCCCGACAAATTGACTTTATCGACCGATCAATCTTTCATTGACGGAACAATAAATGCCGTGCCGGATGCCACCCGATGGGATTGACAGAGTTATGCGTCAATCACGCCGTGTCGGAGTTACTGTTTTGTCTCGTCGAAATTCTCGGGGACGGTAAAGATTCTGTTCACGTTGTCGTTGCCGAAAATCTCGCGGGCCAGGGTGCGGATTTCATCAGCGGTCATCCCCTTGAGATCTGCCATGAGACCGCGGATTTCCTCCAGCTTCTCCGGCTCTGACTGCAGGCGGGAGATGGCACCCTGCCAGAATCCGGACGTGCGCCAGGATTTTTCCGTGCTGGCGATGATGGGGCGAATCGCACGGACGAAATCTTCATCGGTGATGCCGTCTTCCAAAGCCAGGTTGCGCAGGATGAGTTCCATGGCGGTGTTGACTTTGATACGGTTACTCTTCACGCCTGCGCTGGACGTCGTGAGCGTGGCGGCGTTCTCGTAGGAGGCATTGAAGTTGATGCGGGCAGAGGGGGAGTAGGTCTCGCCCAGTTCGGCTCGGATGCCGTCGAAGAGTTTTTCGCGGACGATGGAGTTGAGCACCTGCAAGCGGCGGTTGCGCAGCGTATCACGCCCGTTGCCGATGGGGCGAACGTGTGAGACGATGGTCTTATCCAGCTCGGTGGGGTAGCGCAGGAACTCGCTGCGTCCCCAGGGTTGGAAGTTGACGGTACGTTCCTCCGGGGTCACCGGGGTGAACTCCTTCTCGCGCTCGGGCATGGCGCCGAAGGTGCGCTCGATGACCGGGATGATATCTGCCGTCTTGAAATCGCCCACGATGGTGATTTCCATGGCTCCTTTCTGTAATGAGGGGGTGATGGCCGCCTTGACCTGCTCGGTGGTGAGGGCTTCCAGCACCTCCTGTTCCGGCATGGTGAAGCGGGGATCATCGCCGTGCATGATGCGTGCTCCCTGGTAGGAGAATGCCCCCTCCGGCGTACTGCGCAGGCGGCTGTATATCTCCGGCAGGCGGCGGCGGAGCATGGTCTCGCCGGTATTGCGGAAGCCGGGGTGCATGATGGCTGCGGCTATCAGCTGGCACTGCAGCTCGAAATCCTCCGGCGTGCACCCGCCGGAGATGACGAAGCGATCCATCTCAGAGGCGAAGCTGAGCCCGGCGTGGCGCCCGGCCAGGATGCGATTGAGGTCGTCGGCGCTGTGAGCTTCCAGCCCGCCCTGGTTCATGACGGCTTCGGCTATCATATGCAGCCCGGGGGTACCCATCAGTTTACGTGTGCCGCCATCTACTCGGGCTGCGACGGATATGGAGCCCTTGCTGGTGGTGACCGGTTTGAGGTTGACGCGGATGCCGTTGCTGAGCGTCAGTGTGGTGACGTCGATATCCTCCAGGTAGGCTGATTGGGTCACGTGCCCGGGGGCGCCGATGTTATCGTAGGCGAAATCTGCCAGTTTCGCTTCCTCCTGGGGTGCAACCTCCGTGGCACGGGCGGCATCGAGTGCGGCTCGCAGCTCTGACTTGCTGATACCGTCGGGGGTGTGGCCGGTCATGGCAATCTTGGTGCGGCTCATGTCGTAGGCGGCTTTGAGGGCGCGGCGGCAGGCATCCGGGTCTTCTGCCAGCGCGGCGATACCGGCTTGCAGCGCGCGCATATCTTCATCGGGAGCGGTAGGTGTCGTCTTGTTGCCCACCACGTCCACCAGCCAATCCGCGATGGCAGAGGAGGGGGTCGTTTCCCAGCGTTGCTGACTCACCAGAGCGGCTGTGAGCAGCGAGGTAAGCACTTCGTTATACTCCTGGGCGCTGAATCCGTGTTCGCAGGCGCGGCGGAGCTCCTGCTCAGCGGCGGCAAGCGCCGGTTTCCAGTTGTCGGGTGAGCAGTTGAGGCTCAGCGAGAAGACATGGGACGTCTCGAAAAGGTCCTGCTCGCCGACTTCTGCCGCCATGAACGGGCAATCTGCCCGGCGGGTCATGCGCTGCAAGCGCTGGTTGAGGATGGTGCAGGCGACGGCCAGCGGGAGGTCGCTGATGCGCTGTTCAATGGTATCAGGCTCGTATTCCCAGGGTGATACAACGTGCAGCCCTATCATGACCTGAGCTTGCTCCTCATTGTGGTGGATGAGTTCATCGGGCCCGATGTTGCCGGGTTTGCCAATCTCCGGGCGAGCCGGCGGTGTGCCGGAGTCCGCCATGTCTGCAAAGTATTTCTCTATCTGCCGGCGCATCTCTTCCAACTCGAAATCACCGGTCACGATGACGGTCATCCGGCGCGAGAGATAATTGTCGCGGTAGAACTGCCGGATTTGCTCACAGGGGGTGTCACGGATGACCTCTTCCAGCCCGATGGGCATGAAATCCGGCACTCGTGTACCGTTGCAAAGTTGACCCAGCATCGCGAGCATGGCTCGGTAGTTCTGCGAATCGCGGGCTTTGAGCTCGCTGATGACGATACCGCGTTCGTGGTTGATGGCCTCGTCGGACAGGGTGGCTCCGTCTGCAAAATCGCGCATGATGGTGAAGGCGAAGTGCACGGTCTCCTCCTGGAGGTTGGGCAGGTCGAGCTTGTAGACCGTCTGCAGCAGGCCGGTGTAGGCATTGGCATCGCCGCCGAAGCCAAGCCCCAGTTTCTGCATGGCCGGGATGAGCTCGCCGCGCTCAAAATGACGGCTGCCGTTGAATACCAGATGCTCCAGCAAGTGGGAGAGCCCGGAGGTCTCTTTGCTCTCGTTGAGCGAGCCGTTGTTGACATAGAGCCGGATGCTGGCGCGCCCGGCCGGTTCCTTTGTGGGGCGTATCATGTAGCGGACGCCGTTGCTCAATTCTCCGCACACCAGCTTTGCATCCTGCTGAAGCGGTGCCTGTTGCGCGGTCTGAGGCGCAGCCTGCTGCTGTGATATTTGCTCAGTTGGTTGGGAGTTGGCTGCCGCTGATGCGCAGATTGTCGGTAGGCTCAGGGCCAGCGCGAGAAGTATGGTTCTGGTTGTCATCGTGCTCAGGGGGGGTGGTTAGAACGATTATTGTCTATATAAAACCTGAGAGCAGCCCGTTTGTCAAGTTTACACCGCGTTCTTTTTTCGTGTGCTGTCGTGCGGGGAATCTGAACAGATGGGCGTCAGGCCGGCTCGGGGGATGAGGCATAAGTCCCGTCAATCCGGTATGTTCAATCGGGGGCAGAGGTCCACCTGTGGCCCAAAATCCGGAAAAAATAGTCATTACACACTCAAAATCGGTGCGTTCAGTCAACTATCCCTTGCCCGGAATATCATGTGCCTCTTTATTGCTGAGAGCTTTTCATTGATGCCATTGTCGGCGTAAGCCGCTCATTTTTAATTCGTAAATCGTCATTCGTCATTCGTGAATCCACGTGTCCCCAATCCTTGAGATACGTAGGGCGGAGGTCTTGTACGTCGATAAACAATCAGGAAAACTGAAAAAAATCATTGCAATGGAGGCTGTGTGAGGGTATACTGGATGCGCATGGCCGAGAATGTTATATATGTGCTTGCTGCGTATCTGATTGGTTCCGTTCCGTTTGGTTATCTGGCCGGGCGGCTCAACGGCATCGACCTTCGCGAACATGGTTCGTGCAATATCGGCGCGACTAACACTGTGCGTGTGTTGGGCAAGAAATGGGGTATCCCCGTGTTCATTCTCGATTTTCTGAAGGGCTTTGGTCCGCTGCTGTATATGCGCTGCCACCTGGGTGGAGAGGTAACGCAGTTCGATGCATGTCGGATGGGGTGGCTGCTGGCGGTATTGTTTGCGCTGGTACTCGGTCATACCTTTACCTGTTTTCTCAAGTTCCGAGGGGGCAAGGGAGTGGCGACGACGGCCGGCTGCCTGGTAGCGCTCTCGCCGATCATTGGGCTGTGGACGGTGCTGACCTGGATAGGCTGTATGGTGCTGACGCGTTACGTGTCGCTCTCCAGCATGATGGCCGGTGTTGCCATGATGGTATCGGCGGCGTGGGTGTTCTGGTGGCAGGACGGCAGCTGCTCGGTGGCTGACATGATGGTGCTGGGACTCCTGATGCTGGTATTCGTGCTGGTGGTGGTGAAGCACCGCAGCAACATCGTTCGCCTGTGCAGAGGGACGGAACCCAAGGCTTTTTCTTCCAAAAAATAATTTTGTCGATACGATATGCAGAGAACATTCAAGAAGACAGCTGTGATAGGTGCCGGAGCCTGGGGCACGGCACTGGCCTACACTGCGGGGCTGGGGGGTAAGGAGACCGTGCTCTGGACATACCTGGAGCGCGAGGCCGACGCCATCCGCGAGACACGTAAGAGCCTGGTGGCTCCCATGGGGGCCAATCTGCTGCCCGATAACGTGCAGGTGACCAGCAGTTGGGATGATGTCGCCGGTGCCGACCTGGTGCTGGTGGTGGTGCCCAGCGTGGTGATGCGTGGTGTGGCGAAGTCGCTCGCTGAGGTAGGGCTGGCAGAAGATGCCGTGGTGGTCTCCTGTTCCAAAGGTATCGAGAAAGACACCAACTTCGTGATGTCCGAAATCCTCGGTGAAGTGTTGAACTGCCCGGTGGGGGCGCTCTCGGGCCCCAACCATGCTGAGGATATCGTGCTGGGGCTGCCCAGCCTGACGCTGATAGGTTTCGATGACATAGAGATTGCCAAGGCGGTACAGCAGCATCTCAACACTCCCTTCCTCCGCATCTATACCACGACCGATGTCGTCGGCATGCAGCTGGGCGGTGCCATGAAGAATGTGTTTGCCCTTGCCGGCGGTATCTGCGCTGGCCTTGGGCTGGGCGACAATGCCCGCGCGGCGCTGGCCACTCGTGCTCTGGCTGAGATGACGCGCATGGGAATGGCTCGCGGCGGCCGGATGGAGACCTTCATGGGGCTGTCCGGCATGGGCGACCTGGTTGTGACATGCTACTCGGAGCACAGCCGCAACCTGACCGCCGGGCGTCTGATCGCCGATGGCGTGCCGACAGAGGAATGCCAGAAGCGCATCGGCCAGGTGGTCGAGGGTATCCCGAACACGCTGTCGGTGTACCAGCTGGCGCATAAGCTCGGGGTGCGCGCTCCGCTCACGGATGCCATGTATGATATCCTCTACAGCGGCAAGCCGGCTCGCTGCGCCCTCGATGAGCTGATGGCTCGTGTGCTGCGCGAAGAGAGCGTCATAGCCTGATTTGATACTGATGCCGATGTAAAAATCGGCATCATTTGTGTAGAAGCATTGCCTGCAAGTACGTTCTGTCTGGTATGGAAGAGGGCATGATGGCAGAGTCGGCCGAGAATCTCTGGCTGGCGGAGCTCTGGATGGAGCATCGCGAGCGGGTGATGCGTCTGCTGGTGTTGCGCATGCCTGCCGTGCTTCAGCGCCGTATCGGGGTGGATGATTTGCTGCAGGAGACCTACCTGGCCTGTGGTAAGCGGCTGGACTATCTGCGCGCGGAGCCGGAGGTGCCCATGTATGCCAAGCTGCGACGGGTAGCCCTGCAGACGCTCACGGACATGGAACGCCGCCACCTGGGGGCGGGCAAGCGCGATGCCATGAAGGAATACGCACCGGATGATGCCTCGATGATGGATGCCTGGGCTCAGTTTGCGGATTCTATCTCCAGCCCACGCTCGCACATGGAGCGGCTGGAACGTCAGCAGATGATTCGCCGTCTGCTCGAGCAGCTCTCGTCCACGGATCGCGAGATATTGGAACTGAGACATTTCGAGGAACTGAGCAATACCGAGTGCGCTGCCGTGCTGGGGATTGAGGCCAAGGCCTCCAGCATCCGCTACGTGCGGGCGGTGAAGCGATTCCGCGAGCTGATTGAGGCCGAGTATCCCTATATGCACATCTGATACCCATGAACGATACCGACCGCGAGGAGCTGGTGGCGACACTGGCCGATACTTATCTGGATGCTTTCCGTCGCGGTGAGGCACCCTCTGTCGTGTCTTACGCCGCTGAGCATCCGGACTGCGAAGCCGAGCTGCTGGAGCTGCTGCCGACGATGGTCGAGATGGAGGGAATGAGCCGCACGGCGACTCGCACGGCTCGCGATGTCGCTGCGGCGTATCCGGAGCGGCTGGGAGGCTATCGTCTCCTGGAGCGCCTGGGTCACGGGGGGATGGGCACGGTCTTTCGCGCCGAGCACGAAGCCCTGCGGCGCGAGGTAGCCATCAAGATTCTCTTCCCTTCCTGGAGCTCGGATGAGCGCCACTGCGAAGCTTTCGAGCAGGAGTCGCGCGTGATTGCGGCGCTGCACCATACCAATATCGTCGAGGTATTCGGTGCCGGGCATGAGGGCAGCTGGCGCTACTACGTCATGAGTCTGGTCAAGGGCAAGGCGGTGAGCCCGGCCGCCATCCGCACCGTGTTCCCCGGAGTGCCCTATCCCCGGGCTGTCGCAGAGGTAGGATTGCAGGCGGCTCGTGCGCTGGCCTATGCGCATAGCCAGGGCGTGCTGCACCGCGACGTCAAGCCGGGTAATCTGCTGTTGGATGCCGACGGTGTGCTGTACGTGGGTGATTTCGGCCTTGCCACTGTGCTCAACCGGGGAGAGGCCGCTCCGCTGGTGACTCAGAGCCACGACGGCACCCTGCGCTACATGGCTCCGGAGCGGCTCTCACGCGGCGAAAACTCCTTCGCCGGCGACCAATACAGCCTGGGGCTGACGCTCTACGAGCTGATGACCGGGCGCCCGGCGTTCCGCGAGGTTGAGCCGGGCAACCTCATCCACCGTATCTGCTCAGAGCCGCTGCCCCCCTTGCAGGGAGAGGGCGAGCTGGGAGCCATCATCAACAAGTGCATCGCCTTCGATGCCGCTGATCGCTATGCCGATATGGGCGAGGTGGCGGCAGATATCCGCCGCTACCTGCACGGCGAGCCGGTGAAAGCCCGCCCGGTATCGCTGCTGCGCCGCTATACTATGTGGGTGCGCAGGCGCCCGGCTGTTGCGCTGTGGAGTCATGTCGCGGCGGGGCTGGTGGTACTGCTCTTTGCCAGTATATCCTGGGGCTATGCCAGCGAGAACGAACAGCGCCGCCGCGCTGAGGAGAACGCACGGATAGCCGACGCGGCACTCAGCCGTATCTTCAACAGCATGCAGAGCACCGACAGCGAGGGGCAGTCACTGCTGCAGGTCACCCGTGCTGATGCCCGCCTGCTGCAGGATCTCATGCCGTACTACGAGCAGATTGCCTCGCAGGCTGAGAGCGGCGGCATGACGATGGGCACCGCCTGCTACACCCTCGCTACCATCGCGCTGCAGACGGATGACCGCCACACAGCCCAGGTCTACTTCCGCCGTGCACTTGAGAAGCTGCCGCCGGATTCGGCAGCGTATGCCCGCGCTGTCAACGGCCTGGCCATGTGCCTCTGGCCGAATCGGGAGAAGCGAGCGGAGGCACGGCGCCTGCTGAGCAGCCTGGCCGGGCAGGAGGGCACCCGCGTCGCGTTCGATGTCCGCCTGGAGCAGGTTCGCGCCCTGCTGATGCTGGCTGATTCGCGCCGCGGTTTCCGCCGCAGGGGGGCAGAGGCTCGGCCGGATGAGTGGCGCGAGCTGCAGGAGCGCCGCCTTTCCTACATGCGCCGGGCCGCCACTCTGGTCGCCGGGCTCATCGAGGAGAACCCCGACCACGAGCAGAGCCGGCTCTTCCAACTGATGCTCATGGAGCAACTGCCCCCCGGCGAACTGCGCGATATCCTCTGTCCGCATGGCGAGAAGTTCCTCCCCCTGCTGGAGGAGCTGCTGCGCAAGTCGCCTGACAGCCGCGCCTATCGCCGCGCCTACGTGCAGCATCTGCTGCGTCCCGGGCGCCCCTTCCGCCAGCGGCGCCCCGCGCCCGATATGGCCTCGATGAGCCGCGCGGTCGAGTATGTGCAGGATCTGCTGGCCGAATCCCCGGCAGACAGCGACCTGCTGCTGCTATACCTTGCCGCCCGCGATCGCTACGCCCTCATGCTCCGCAAACAGGGAAAGCACGACGAGGCCTCCTCATTCAATGAGAAAACCCTGGGTGTTCTCTCCCTGCTGACCAGTCGCGCCGATTTTACGCCGGCGATGCGTGAGCGGCTCGTGATGCTGGTATCGATGCACCCGACCGAGGAATCGGCCCGCTCCCAGCAGGAGGCCGAGATTTCGCTCCTCCTGCAAAGCTACGATGAAAAACGCATGCAGGAACTCCGCTCCCGTATACAACAGCAGATGCGCCGACACCGCGGCCCCCGATAAATGGGGAATTACGAATGTGGAGTTACGATTGACGAATTTATTGTTCCGGCAATGAAAGATTGATGCCTGGAAAGCATTGGTTGGTCGATAAATAAATGGAAATTTGCCGGGAAGTACGAAGTCAAAAGGACGATGGACAAGGTACAGAATTCCGCTCGCTCTGCTCGCATGATGAACGATGAAGGACGCTTAGCGTTAGTTAAAACCATCTGCGCGCAGCGCAGCGAACTTTTCATTCGTAAGTCGCCTGCCACGGCGAAGCCTTCGGCGGAGACGGGTCATTCGTCAATCGTACTTCCCTACAAATTTCCATTTGGCGCTTAGCTTGAGCAGCCATTAAAAATTGCCGAAGCTATAACAACATCTGCGCGACAGTGCAGCGAATGTTGAATTCGTAAGTCGTAATTCGTCAATCGTCAATCCCCGCAGGGTCGGTTGTTGCTGCGCTATTTTCATTGACAAAGCGGGGGGGCGGGTGTACAGTCTCCCCTGTTATGAATACTCAATATGTTCTGCCGACCTACGGACGTGCACCCTTCGATGCGGTGCGGGGTGAAGGATCTTACCTGTATGATTCGGCAGAGCGACGATATGTGGATTTCTGCGCCGGTATCGCCACCTGCTGCCTGGGGCATGCGCACCCGGCCGTGGTAGAGGCTGTATCCCGCCAGGCCGCTACCCTGATGCACTGTTCCAATCTGTACGGCATCCCCGGTCAGGCCGAGGTGGCTGAGCTGGTGGTAGAGAAGATGATTGGCCTCCCCGGTAAGGTGTTCTTCTGTAATTCCGGGGCTGAGGCCAACGATGGTATCATCAAGGTCGCCCGCCGCTTCGGTCATCGCCGCCCGTCGGCATCCGGCGCCCCCCGCTACGAGGTCATTACCTTCAACAAGAGCTTCCACGGCCGCACGCTCGGCTCGATGGCTGCTACCGGTCAGGCTAAGATTCAGGTCGAGTTCGACCCCCTGCTGGTAGGATTCCGCTATGTGGACTTCAACGACCTGGACGCGCTGAAAGCCGCCGTGTCTGATATCACCTGCGGTATCATGCTGGAGGCCATCCAGGGCGAAGGCGGCGTGAATCCCGCTGAGCCCGAGTTCCTGCGTGGGGTCGCCGCCCTGTGCAAGGAGAAAGACCTGCTGCTCATGATTGACGAGGTGCAGTGCGGCTACTGCCGCTGCGGCGCCACCATGGGCTGGAAAGCCGTTTGTCCTGAGGTGGAACCCGACCTCGTCTCCTGCGCCAAGGGCATGGGCGGTGGCTTCCCCATGGGTTGTTTCTGGGTGAGTAATCGCGCCATCGATGCGCAGGGCACCGAGCTCTCCTCCATCATGGGCGCCGGCTCTCACGGCTCCACCTTCGGTGGTACCCCGCTGGCCTGTGCGGCCGCCAAGGCGGTTATCTCCGAGCTCGCCGCCGGTCAGTACGAGCAGCGCGCCGCGCGCCTGGGCGAGCTCATCAAATCCACCGTTGAGGGCTGGAATCTCCCCTGCGTCGAAATCGTCCGCGGTAAGGGGCTCCTGCGTGGTGTCGGCCTGCGCAAGGGCAGCTTCGCTGTACCCGAGGGGCTGACCCCTGCCGCCCATGTGAACGCCCTCTGCCGCGAGGCCGGCCTGCTGGCCTGTCCCGCCGGACCCGATACCCTGCGCCTCATCCCCGCGCTCAATATCCCCGAAGAGATCCTGCAGGAAGGCCTCTCCATCCTCAAATCCGTCCTGGAAAAGCTCGCCTGAGGCTTGCTTTTACCTTTTTTTTCGCAGCGCACCCTCTTCTTCAGGGTGCGCTGCCGCTTTTGTGTACATCGCATTTGATATGCGATATGCTGCAGAGCCTTTTATTATCAATCTCTTGTTGCTGATAGTAAGCTGTACACACTATACCCCATGGACTACATTAAGCCTTGCAGCTGTATTTTTTACTTGTTATCGCATATCAAATGCTCTATACTGCATCTCGGTTCTCGAAGAACTGTCATCACCTTTTCTTTCTCTTATTATGAAAACTCATTTACCTAAGAAATTACTTGTTGCTCTGCTCGCCGCTATTACTTCGGCTGAGGTTCACGCCCGCGTATGTGATGCGGCTACTACAGTTACAGTTCCTTCATCAACGGAGGTGACAGTAGATACCGTTGCGGAATTGAATGATTCAGTCAATGATGTTTCCGTGTACAGCCCTTATGTTAAGTTGGGTGAAGGTATTTTGACTATCGATGGTATTACAAAAGATGAGTCTGCTGTGGATAATTCGGGTATTACCATTAACGTGCCCTTGTATGTGTGCGAGGGAGAATTAAACATTAGTTCCAGTACTATCATGCTGAATCCTGGAACTATTTCTTCAGGAGGAAGTACTCCCATCCAGATTGCCGGTAAGGACGCTAAAATGAGTATCACAGACTCCACTGTGTCTAATATGACTCCGACCTCTCTCGTTGTGGGTGGCGCAAACGGTAGCGGTGAACTTTATTTAAAGGATTCCTACCTTGAAAATAACAATAAACAGACAGCTCAGGGGCTTTATCTTATCATAGGCGATAATCGAGATGAGACTGCTGTATCGCATGGTAGTAATTCTCACTCCCTTCGCATTGCCGGAACTAAATATGAGGGGTATTATACGCAGTCATCAGTGGAAGGTAATGATGGTACAGAGTACGGCAAAGGGAAAGTTACTGTTGATAACTCCACCTACAATGTCGGGTCATTAGGCATTTCTCTCAACGAAGGTGAGATGCATATTATCAATGCTTCTACCGTGACGGCCGGGCATTATGCTTATGCGACACTTAGTCCGACCGGTTCAGGAGCATGGGCGGATTCTGCGCTGGGTGAAGTTGCGTATTCCACATCAAAACTTGTTATCAGTGGGGATAGTAAGCTCATTTTTGGTTCAGATTTGAGAATCGGTGGTAACACAGGAGTGGATGCTACCGTGTCTATCGATGATGCCAGTCTGGAATTAGAATCTCCAAATACAACAACCTACTTTGGATATTTTGCCGATGATGATGAGTATGACGTAGCAGCAACATGCACGTTTGAATTGAAAAATGGCGCAACAGCAAATCTTCAGAAGACAATAATCAAGCCTCTTGCAACGGTAGATGTTGAGATTGACTCAACATCTCAGCTTAAGGCTTCTGATATGATTATTGAGGGAACAACCACGATTCAGAATTCGGGTTTGATTGAGGCATCAGGAGATGTCCAGATTAGGAGCGGTTCCGTAGGGCTGAACGGAGATTCTGCTGTTCTTGCTGCGAATGAAATGACGCTTAACTCCGGTGCCGGTATCAAAATTACAGACAATGGAAATAATCGAGAGAAAGCCTATGTTAAGGTCAATAACTCACTGACTTTGAGTGCGGGTTCAACAATTATACTTAGTTTTAGCGATGCGTATCTTTCAACGGTGACTGCCGACTCCGATTCTACATATGAAGTATATTTTGCTGACGCTGGTTTGTTGCTTGCTCATGATTCATCGTATGTTACAGAATTAGGTGTACAGTGGAAGGACGCTTCTGAAATAACAGAGGATGTACGAGGCGGGAAGATATATTTGAAAGGCTCCCTGCTTGCAGTCTCAGATATTGTCGTAGATACAGCGAATGCTGACATTTCCGAAGATATCACAGACGTAGCTGACGGCACGAAGCGCTCCATTACGGTAAAGGACGCTACAGTCACGCTGTCCGGCGACAACACCCATACCGGTGGCACAACGATTAACAATGCCAGCGTGACGCTGGAATCCGCTACGGCTCTGGGAGCGGGCGCAGTGTCTACTTCCGGTACCAGCAGCATCACAGCGGCTGACGGAGTGGAAGCAGTCCTTCCCGGAGCTATTGCGAACAAGGACGGAGAGCTGACCCTCAACGGCACGTTTGATGCTTCTGCTCTGAAGCCGGAAGTGATAGGAGAAACGTATCTGGGGACGGATTTGACCCCGGGTGATAACGGGTTCTATCAGGACAAGGGGAGCAGTGTTCAGGTGGTAGAAAACGGTGAGGACGGTGTCCTCTCTCCGGATTCTGATGCAACCATCAAGCATGGTAATCGTGAATATATCCTGAATACGGATACCGGCATGGCCATAGCTCCCGGTGAAATTGATTGGTCAGTCTACCACATGAACACCTCCGATCATGAAGCCAAGGTAAGCGAAATCATCGAAGCCAGCAAAGATGCGCAGGGAGATGCCCGGTTGAGGGAGATTCAAATGTCTACCGGTACGCTGGATGTGAATCAGAGTGTGCGCCTCATGCCCCCGTCCGACATAAATGAAAACGGAGAAATCGTCGCAAGACCCGTCATCAACGTGAGCGGTGGTGACACAGAGCTGAGCGGTATGATTGACAGCGCGACGATGCATGCCTCCGGCGGTACGATTTCTGCCTTCCTTTACGGCGACACCTCACTGACCGTTACCGGCGATGTGGAAATCACAGGAGAAAACTCACAGACAGGTGACACCATCATTACCGGTCCGGATGCCAAACTGACCATAGGCTCAGATACTGCTTTGGGTGCCAGTACTGTGAAGCTGCAGAACCATGCCACGCTGGATCTCAATAGCAAGGCGGCGAATAACATGATCGAGGTCACGGGGTGCACGGTTGCCAATGCTGATGCGTACGTGGGGCGCATGGAGGTGGCCAGCGACATGAAGTTTGTGGGTAAGGAACCTGCTTCTGCCGGCTGTATTTCCCTGCGCGACAAGGGTGCTATCACCGCCAAGTCGCTGAGCACCACGACACTGGAGGCGCTCCCTAACAAGGGTGCTGACGGGTACAATGAACACACCATCAGCGGTGATGTCACCATCAAAGAGAACGGTGCTATCATCCTCTACAGCGGCAAGCAGATTACACTGACCCGCGGCAGCCTGACACTGGGCAACGGTGTGGCAATGGTTCTCCTGGATGCCGGTGGAGAGTTCGCGGTAGGGGACATTCTTGTCACCTGCGACTCCGGTACCATCACCGGCGATTTCTCCGAGCTGGATTTCCTGGTTAACAACGAGGAGCAGGAGGGCTACCGCGTAGAAATTACCGAAGACAGAAAGAGTGTCGTGCTGGCAGAGGAAGACAAACCCATCGTCGGCCCGGGAGAGGATGAGGAAGACAAGCCCATCGTCGACCCGGGTGAGGATGAGGAAGACAAGCCCATCGTCGGCCCGGATGTTCCGGTTCAGCCGGAACCCGCTCCGGTGTTTGAACAGGCCACGGCTGATGTGCTGGCTCAGGGTAACTGGGGCATCTTCACGGCTTCCCGCGCTTTCGTGAACGCGGTGCAG
>JAFQSQ010000049.1 GCA_017409465.1 Akkermansia sp.
ATCTGGATAGCTACCCCAGAGTTTAGTAACTAAAACACCCCGCAAGCATTTTAGCTGATGCTTGCGGGGTGTACCATACCAAAATCTCATCATATAAGGGGCTCCGCCGCTACGCGTCTCCTCCCCTCGCTACGATTATACTGCCCTCCGGGCTCAAAATTCCTCGGGCTTTCAGCCCGACAAATTTCCATTTATCGCGCTTTACCCGCAAATGATACCGCTAATTTTTATTGCCAAACCAATAACCATCGTTATGTTTCCGGGAATGCAGTCTGGTCATAGAATGCGCCTATGACCACAGAGGGGAATCGAACCACTAACAAGGTGAGGAACACACTTGCGCTCCCGGAGAAGATGGGGTATACTGACAAGCATGAAAAAAGTCATGCTTGTGAACGGCTCGCCCCATGAAAAGGGGTGTACCTACACCGCCCTGCGGGAGATGGCAGATGCGCTGGAGGCAGAGGGAATCGGTACACACATCTACTACATCGGTACGGAAGGGGTGAAACCCTGCACCGGTTGCCGCGCCTGCTATACCCTCCGCAGGTGCGCCATGGATGACCGCGTGAATGCCTTTGTGGAGATGATGGCGGAGTATGATGCTCTGGTGTTGGGTTCACCCGTTCATTACGGCTCTGCCAGCGGTGCCATTGTTCCGTTCATGGACAGGGTATTCTACTCTGCCTTCATCGGGCGGCGGGATGTGTTCCGCCACAAGCCGGGCGTAGCCGTTGCCAGCGCCCGCCGCGCCGGCACCACAGCCGCTCTCGACCAGCTCAACAAGTATTTCCAGATATCCGAGATGCCCATCATCTCCGGGCGCTACTGGAATATGGTGCATGGTGCCAATCCGGATGAGGTGCGGCAGGATGAAGAAGGCATGCAGAACATGCGCATCATCGCCCGCAATCTGGCCTGGCATCTCAAGTGCAGAGAGGCTGCCGAAGCCGCCGGTATCCTTCCGCCGCCTCGTGAAAAAGCCGTTTTCACGAACTTCATCCGCTGAGTACCATGTTATGGAAGCAAAACTCCCCGGCTCCTGTGAGGGAACCGGGGAGTTTGCAGTCATCAGAGCTGCCGACCGAAGGCCAGGCGGTCGTACTGCTCGTTGGCATAGCGATGCTGCGGATGACTCGTGCGCATGTAGGCCTCGTGGAGCGGATGCGCCGGATCATGGGCGATGCGGTGTGCCTCGCGGCGGCCATCGGAGGGCATACCGGAGCGCATGGGAGCCTCCTGCAGCAGTGAGGCGGCTTCGAGCATCAGTTGTGCAAATGCCGGTTCTGCCCGCAGCGCCGGATTGTGCAGCAGGGCTTCAGTATCGACCCCGGCGCGTTCGCCCATCGTGTGCAGGAACGCGGCGACCGTGTGCATATTGGACTCATAGCGGGGTCCCCAGAGCTCCTGGAGTTGCGCATCGGCCTGCTGCATACTCTCCTGCTGCTGCAGCTGCATTTCCTTTATAAAGTGGCGACCCTCCTGTGCGTAGCGGGCCGTGAGAGCCTCCATTGCCTTGGGCGGCACCCCGTACTCGTAGGCAACCTGAGCCAGGCTGTTGACCAGGGTCGGGTTCCACAATTCATCCGGCGTATCATCAGGACGCGGGATGCTGAATTGCTCCGCAGAATCAGGCAGACCCACCGCTGCGCGAAAAGCCGCCATGCGCGGGGCATCGTCAATCCCCGGGTATCCCTTGAGACGCTCCAGGTTCGCGTAGCTCTTGGCCAGCGCTTCCGGGCGGCGAAACTTGGACAGGGTATCAGCATAGGGTGCCAGTTCGTCGAAGCGCCGGTACCACTCAGAGCTGAAGTTTCCATCCGGTGTCATCAGTGCTTCCGGAAGGTCTGCCGCCGTTTCCTGCGGCAAGCTTTCCTCAGCCTGTTCCGTGTTGTCTGTATCGTCGGGCAGGGGAATATCCTGCATATCATCATCATTATTCTGTATCATCGTTATGATTGGGGTTATTGGGTTGTGAGTCCTCGTTACGCGTCAGCTCCATCAGTCGACGAATCACGAGGAAAACTTCTCGATGCGCATCGCGGCGCATGGCATCCAGTGCGTCGTATGTCCCGGCTCTTCCTTGAAATACAGGCAGATCCGTCTCAAATCGCCGCTCCAGGTATTGCAATACGCGCTCGCCCTGTTCCGTGTCGAACAGCGCCAGTAGTTCCTGCCTCTGCCGCAGCTCCTGCTCGGCGTGTTTCTTCAGTTTCCTGTTCATATTGGCCGGGGGACTTGTTGTTGCTGCTCAGACTGACGAACCAGATTTTCCGCAGCGGTGGCTCGCCGGCGCCTCAGTCTGTGAACAGTCGTCATGGGACGCAGAATCTCCTCCGGCGCACCATCCAGCCGTGCAGATAGACGGAACGCTCGGTCCAGGTCCACATGGTCTGCTATCGAGCTGTCCATTCCGGCCAGGGTCTGCAGGCGCTGCATGGTGCGATCCAGCCCTTCCGATTGCAGCCTTCGCATCACCTGAGCGATTCGTCCCTGGTAGACGACATGGGGTGTATCGACAGCATCTTCCCCGCCGGAATCAGGCCGGATGACCGTAGTCGGCGGTTTCGGAAAACGCCCGAGACGGAACAACAGAGCAAAGACGCGTTCCATCAGCGGTTGGAAATCACTGGCAAAGAGTGTGAACGAGGGTGAGAAGAGCATCACCCGTTCATTTTCTCTGGCGTAGACTTCCGTAGCGCTCATCTGCTGTTTTCTCTCACTCCACAGATCCAGCATAGGAATGAAGAAAGCGCGGTTGATAGCCTCTTGCTTCTGCCGCAGACGATCCATCCCTACATCGTAGCGCCCTTGGGTAGCCCATTCGCGGGGGTACCCCAGGCTGGCGCTCTCGGGGTTGATGACGGTGCGGCCTCCGGCGCGCAGATCGACCTCGCCGGCCTGGTTGACCAGCTCAAGGATACGCGGAAAAGCCGCGACCTCACCCAGCATATCCAGGATACGATTCAAGAACTGCGACTGGCGGATATCGGGGTAGACGAGCCGCGCCGGAGCCAACCCGTATGGACCTTCGCCCCAGCGCAGGAAGCGTGTGACCATGTAGGGCATCTCGCGGTAGCCGCTTTCTTCGAGGCAGCATTGGTCATCGAGGCTGTAATAGATGCTCTCATAGCGCATATGGAGGGCATCGTGCCGTCGGCGGTTTCGCCTGGTTCGCGGGCGCACCGCGTGCAGTATACGCAGGCCGGGCTCGTGGCGACTGCGGGCATCTGCCAGCATCGCGCGGGCGCGGGGACCCAGTGCTCGTGTGCCGAACTGCTGCTCTGCCTGGTGGGGTGTGCAGCAGTATTCGCGCATGTAGGTATCCAGCGTGCCTTCGTCGTCCTCTGCGCAGACGAACTGCCCGCAGGGGATATGGCGGAAGAGCAGTCTGCCGCTCCGGGTGGTGCTGCAGAACAAGCTCCCTGTACCCAGCCCTACGCGGTCCAGGAAACATTCGTGCAACTCCGTATAGAAATTGCTCAGCGCGAGTTCGCGGTTGGCGATTTCGGAGCAGCGGTTATACCACGATTCGGCCTCATCGCCGGCGTCGGGGTCGGGGCTGCTCCATTTGAACCAAAGCTCGTTGCTGGGGGTCATGTAGCTCATGTGACCACTGGCCAGCTTCTGGCAGGCCTCGACGGCAGTGGTATCAGACAGTGCGGCGAAGTCTCCCTCATCGGGCTGTCTGTCCTCGCTGTGCCTGCGTGTGGGCAGCACATAGTGGCGCAGAGTATCCCACCAGCCTTCCCAGGGGGCTCTGGCCGCCTTGAGTGTTTGGTAACTTGTGAGTATCTGTTGCATCATCCCAGCGTGGTGTTGCCCGCAGAGCCGGTCAGCGCGGCAGAGCCGATACGGCGTGCCGGGTTGCTCAGCAGGGTTGATTTCATCCCGTTGCGACGCGTACTTTTCTGGGCGTAGGCAGCGGCAGTATCTTCTTCCACGGTATCGGTGACTACCGGTATGGTGGCTGCTTGTTCAGCGGCGGTGTTGGCCGGGTTTTTCAGCTTTGAGCCGCTTCCGTTGGTAAAGAATCCCATGGTGGTCTATCTCCTTTCCTGTTACTGGTTCCGGCAGAGGGAGCAGATATGGAACCAGGGTACGATATGGGGTTTGCCGTTGCGGCTTCCTCGGTGGAAACAGCACCACTCCATCTTCGGCAGGGCGGCCGCCCATTGTCTCGCCAGGCTGAGGCGGCCTGCCAGGAGGTGGATATACCAGCTATCAGCCTCTTTGGGCGCATCGTCCAGTACACCCCACAGCAGTTCCTCCTCGCGGCGGACCTGTTTTGCCAGCACCACCAGATCGGGAGTATACACCAGCACACCCCGGGGGTTGTGCAGGAGGGCTCTCATATCTTCGTCCATATTCCGTCCGTGTGTCCGGTAATAGTGTCGTGTTTGTGCGATGGCATCGTTGCTCATAACGCAGACTATAGCCCATTTTCTGCTTTTTTCCAGTTATCTCCGGCAGGTGTTGCGAGTGCCCGGGGGAGGGCATGTTATGCTCAGTCGGGGTGAGCTGTTGCCAATATTCTGATTTGGGTGTAATACTACTGCCACGAACCCCACCTACCGCTGATTTTATGGATACTGACGCACCTCCGAATACATCACCCACTCCGCTGGATATCTGCAACATGGCCCTCTGCAAACTGGGCGAATCACCCCTGAGCGCCATCGATGCCAACGGCTCCTTGCCCTCACGGCTCTGCTATATGCACTACCACCCGACGCGCCGCGAGGTGCTCTGCGCGAGCCGATGGGCCTTTGCGACACGCAGCACCGGGCTCACCGCAGCTGAGAGCTCATCTGATGCGCAGCACGCCCTTGCTCACACGCTGCCGATGGATTGCCTGCGTGTGCTCGAGGTCAATCAGCCGCGCTGGACCCTGCAGGGGCGTACCATCTATTGCCCTGTTTCGGTCATTCGCCTGCTCTACATTGCCGACGTGGAAGACACGGCTCTCTTCGAACCCCTCTTTATCGAGGCTCTTGCCGTGAGACTCGCCTGCAAGCTCTGTATCCCCCTGCTCAACAGCAGTACAGCCCGCCAGGCTCTGCAGGAGGAATACCGCCGTGTCATCCTGCCGCAGGCCTCCTATGTCAGTGTTGCTCAGGCGCATTCCAACGATTCGCACCCCCTCTCACAGCTCTGGCGACGCACCGGACAATCTTCTCTCTTGTGAATAAAACGGTGAATAACTTTTCTAATAACATATCTTAATAATTTAATACCAACGATATATAAAATTATCCACAATTGTGAATAACCTCTGTGTATGAAAGCTATAGACTTTGCTTGTCGATTGTTAGTCAATGTGTCGCGCGATGATATGAGCCCGGCGGCACGCCTGGTATTGCTCTGTGTGATGGCCGGGTTAGAGAGCAGCGATGCCATCGCCCTGTTTACCGGCATGAGTGTTCGCACCTGTACGGGTGTCTTGCGCAATCTGGAAAGCCGTCAGTTACTTTGCCGCATCGGCGATGACCTGTATCTGACAACTGCCGGTGGCAAGGAGCGTATCAGACGCCTGTTTGATTTTAACCCAGAGCATCATCGGGCATGAAGTCGTCAAGGCACCTGTCGATTGATGAAAAGCGCGACTGGCTGGCGGATATTTTTCGCGATACCAGTGGTGAATACAGCCAGAGCGATAAGTTCAAAGCCATGGTCGAGGATACGAAACTGGCCCTGATGATGGCCGGGGAGAAAGAGGGGGAGAAAGACGATACCCCTGCTGTCGACAGCAGTATTCTGGCGCATCTGCCGCCGCGTCTGACGGATTTCGGAGGAGAGGTCGCTACTCCACGATAGAAATTTAGGTAGTCATTGATTAGCATGGGAAACGGTGTGAAAACCGGGCCGCGCCGGGGCGGTGGAGTGTGAGCCCCTCCTGTGGCTTTTTCTGCCCGTCTCCCGATCTGTATCGGGGGACGGGCAATGTTTTGGGTCTTCTGATAAATCGCCCGATGGAAAGCCGGCGGGGAAGTACGAAGTCAAAAGGACGATGGACAAGGTACAGAATTCCGCTCGCTCTGCTCGCATGATGAACGATGAAGGACGCTTAGCGTTAGTTGAAACCATCTGCGCGCAGCGCAGCGAACTTTTCATTCGTACTTCGTCA